>NZ_CP053021.1:4070000-4170000 GCF_013001025.1 Sphingobium yanoikuyae
GCGACTGGCGATCGCCATGCCCTTCCTGTTCATCCTGGCATTGCCGAAGCTGCGCAAGAGCCGCTTGTCGCGCGGCCAGTGGACGATCGTGATTCTGGCCGGCGTCTGCTTTGCCGCCGATCTGGCCGCCTGGCATCTGGGCATCGGCCATACCAAGGTCGCCAACGCAACGCTGTTCGGCAATATGAGCGCGCTGATGCTGCCGCTCTGGGGCCTCGTCGTACTGCGGGAGCATGTATCGAAGCTGCAGATCGGCGCGCTGATCCTGGCCGCGATCGGCGCGGCCATATTGATGGGCAGCAGCTATGAACTGTCGCCTGTCAACCTGAAGGGCGACCTGTTCTGCCTGCTCGCCGGGCTGCTCTACACTACCTATCTGCTGCTGATCCAGGGCGCGCGCAAGCGGCTGGACAGCTGGTCGGTGCTGGCGGTCGTCAGCGCGGCCGGGGCCTTGCCGCTGCTGCTCGCCGCCAATGCGATGGGCGAAACGGTGATGCCGCAGGACTGGACCCCGCTCATCATCCTCGCCCTGTCCAGCCAGATCGTCGGCCAGGGACTGCTCACCTATGCGCTCGGCTGTTTTTCGCCACTGGTGCTGGGGCTCAGCCTGTTGCTGCAACCCGCAGTTGCCGCGCTGGCCGGGTGGCTGCTGTTCGGCGAAACATTGAGCGCGACCGACATTGTCGGCGGCGTGGCCGTGGCGGTCGCACTGGTGCTTGTGCGCCTGCCCCGACGGGCCTAGGTTACGACCATGAGCGACCAGACCCAAGACCTGACCCTGGACGAAATCCGCGCGCTGCTGGCGCCGGTACTGCCGCGCCACGCCGCCTTTGATGGCTGGCGACCCGAAGCGGTGGCGATGGCGGCGGCGGAAAAGGGCATCGATGCCGATGTCGCCGCGCTGGCCTTCGACGGCGGCGCCATGGGCATGATCGAGGCATGGTTCGCCAGCATCGACGCACGGATGCTGGAGGCGTTTCCGCCCGAAAAGCTGGCCGCCATGTCGATCCGCAAGAAGATCAGCGCGCTGATCGAGGCCCGCCTGTCCCTGTTGGCGCCCGACCGCGAAGCGCTGCGCCGGGCGCAGGCGATTCTGGCGATGCCGACCAATGCCGTGCGCGCCGCCAAGCTGGGCTGGCACGCCGCCGATATCATGTGGCGGGCAGCGGGCGACACCGCCACCGACCTCAACCATTATAGCAAGCGCGCGACGCTCGGCAGCATCTATGCCGCGACGCTGCTGACCTTCGTCAATGACGAGAGCGAGGATCATGCCGACAGCCGCGCCTTCCTGGCCCGGCGGATCGAGGGGATCATGCGCTTCGAGAAGATGAAGGCCCGGTTCAAGGGCGTGGGCGATGGCGAGCATCTCAGCCTGTCGCGCTTCATCGGCCGGCTGCGCTACCCGGCGGTGTGAAGTTCGGGCTGGCCTTCACCAGACGTAATTGATAGTCAGTCGCAAATCTGATTTCTGGTTAAGAGTCCATCCTCCTTGCGCCTGACCGATCTGCCCCTGCGCCAACCCGCTTTTGTTGAAACCATCGACTGGGAATCGCTGTCGTCCGTGGAAGGACAGCGCCTGCGCGAGTTCGGCCTGTGCGAAGGCGCCAGCGTCGAGGCGCTGCATCATGGCGGATTGCTGGGTCGCGGGCCGCTGGCGGTGAAGATCGGGCGCATGACCATCGCCATGCGCCGCAGTCATGCCGCCGCCGTGGAGGTCAGCACCGGCCCGCAGGAGGCGCAGGCATGAGCGGTCTTCCCCTCGTCGCGCTGGTCGGCAATCCCAATGCGGGCAAGTCCGCCCTGTTCAACGCGCTGACCGGTGCGCGGCAGAAGCTGGGCAATTATCCGGGCGTCACGGTGGAGCGCAAGGCGGGGCGCCTGTCGCTGGCTGACGGCCGGCCGGTCGAACTGGTGGACCTGCCCGGCACCTACAGCCTGTCGCCGGCCAGCCCCGACGAGCAGGTGACGCGCGACTTCGTGCTGGGCAAGCAGGCCGGCGAGAAGCTGCCCGACGCGCTGGTGATCGTGATCGACGCGTCGAACCTCGACAATCATCTGCGCTTCGCGCTGGAGTTGATCGCGCTGGGTCTGCCCACCGTGGTCGCGCTCAACATGGTCGATCTGGCTACCCGCGACGGGCTGGAACTCGACGCCAATGTGCTGGCGCAGGAACTGGGCGTGCCGGTGGTGTCCACCGTGGCGGTGCGCAAGCGCGGCCTGGATCATCTCAAGACCGAGCTGGAAACGCTGCTCGGCGCGCAGACGGGCATGCTGCGCGCCTCCGCCGGTGAACCGGATTTCGACGCCGTGCGCCGCGAGGCGCGGCGCATCGCCCGCGCGGCGATCGTGCGCGAGACGCCATCGCGCCGGCTGACGGCGGCGGTCGACCGGGTCGCGCTGCACCCGGTGTTGGGCCTCGCCCTGTTGCTCAGCCTGTTGTTCGTGATGTTCCAGGCGGTCTTCTCCTGGGCATCAGTGCCCGCCGACATGCTGGAAGGTTGGGTCACGGCGCTGGGCGAGGCGGTGACCAACACTTTGCCGCCTGGCATCATCCACGACTTCCTGCTGCAGGGCGTAGTCGGCGGCGTCGGCGCGGTGATCGTGTTCCTGCCGCAGATCCTGATCCTCTTCTTCTTCATCCTGATGCTGGAGGCGACCGGCTATATGGCCCGTGCCGCCTTCCTGATGGATGGCATCATGGCCAAGGTCGGCCTGTCGGGCCGGGCCTTCATCCCGCTGCTCTCCTCCTTCGCCTGCGCGGTGCCGGGGATCATGGCGACGCGCACGATCAGCGATCCCAAGGACCGGCTGACCACGATCCTGATCGCGCCGCTGATGACCTGTTCGGCGCGACTGCCGGTCTATGGCCTGATCATCGCCGCCTTCATCCCGGCGCGCAGCGTGGGACCGGGCATCGGCCTGCAGGGGCTGGTGCTGTTCCTGCTCTATGTCGCCGGCATCGTCGGCGCCATGCTGGCCGCCTGGGCGCTGCGCCTGACCGTCGCCAAGGGCCGCAGCGGTGGTTTCCTGATGGAAATGCCGAAATATCAGTGGCCCCGGCCGCAGGATATCCTGATCGGCCTGTGGCAGCGCGGCGTCATCTTCCTGAAGCGCGCCGGCACCATCATCCTGGCCACCAATATCGTGCTGTGGGTGCTGGCCAGCTTCCCTCATGCGCCCGAGGGCGTGAAGCAGAGCGAATATTCGATCGCCGGGCGGATCGCGGGCGGCATCAACGTGCTGGTCGAGCCGATCGGCTTCAACCGCGACATTTCGCTCGCCCTGCTGCCCAGCATGGCGGCGCGCGAAGTCGCCGTGTCCGCCATCGCGACCGTCTATGCGATCGATGCCGAGGATGATGCAGAGGCGCTGGAACAAGGGTTGGGCGACCGGCTGGCGGGCCGCTGGAGCCTGGCCACCGCCCTCGCCTTCCTGGCCTGGTTCGTGTTCGCGCCGCAGTGCATTTCGACCATTGCCGTTACCCGGCGCGAGACCAATGGCTGGAAATGGCCATTGTTCATGATCGGTTACCTGTTCGTGCTGGCTTATGCCGCGGCGGGCGTGACATATTGGGCGGCGGTCGCGATGGGACTCGGCTGATCCCAAGCTGGCCTTTGGCCTAGCTTTGTTCTTCGAGGCTTCTATAACGGCGCCTTTAGTGCTTTCGGAGGAATCATGGCAGGCTCGGTCAACAAGGTCATTCTCATCGGGAATCTGGGGGCCGACCCGGAAGTGAAGAGCTTCCAGAATGGCGGCAAGATCTGCAACCTGCGGATCGCGACCTCGGAAAGCTGGAAGGATCGCATGTCGGGGGAGCGCAAGGAGCGCACCGAATGGCATAGCGTCGTCATCAATTCCGAAGGCCTGGTCGGCGTCGCCGAGCGCTTCCTGCGCAAGGGATCGAAGATCTACATCGAAGGCCAGCTGCGCACCCGCAAGTGGCAGGACAATAATGGCAATGACCGTTACACCACCGAGGTCGCCCTGTCGGGCCCCGGCGCGGTGCTGACCATGCTGGACGGTGCACCGGGTGGCGGTGGCGGCCAGGGTGGCGGCTATGGCGGTGGTCGCTCGTCGGGCGGCGGCAACCAGGGCGTCAGCGACTGGGGCGCGAGCAGCGGCGGCTTTGGCGGCGGCGATTATGACGATTTCGGCGGCGGCAACAGCGGCGGCGGCTTTGGTGGCGGACGCTCCTCGGGCGGCGGCAACCAGGGTGGCGGCTTTGGCGGCGGACGCGCCTCGGGCGGCGGTCAGGGCGGCCCGAACTTCGACAACGACCTGGACGACGAAGTGCCGTTCTGATCGGTCCTTTCCACAGGGATTGACCTGACATGCATGTCCTGCTGACCGGATCGTCGGGCTGGCTGGGCCGTTTCCTGGCGCCGATGCTGCGCGCGGCGGGACATGCAGTGACCGGCCTGGACGTCGCGCCAGGCCGGGACACCGACATCATCGGATCGGTCGCCGACCGGGCGCTGGTCGACCGGACCTTTGCCGAACGCGGGATCGAGGCGGTGATCCATGGCGGCGCGCTGCACAAGCCGGACATCGTCCGCTACCCCGCCCACTCCTTCATCGACGTCAATGTCACCGGCACGCGCAACCTGCTGGAGGCTGCGGTCGCGGCGGGGCATGACCGCTTCGTCATGACATCCACCACATCGCTGATGATCAGCCAGGCGGTGCGCGACGAGGCCGGCGACGCGGCGGTGTGGCTGGACGAGCAGAGCGGCCCGCTGGAGCCGCGCAACATCTATGGCGTGACCAAGCTGGCGGCCGAGGGGCTGTGCCGGGTGCAGCAACTGGAGTGCGGCATCGGCTGTACCATCCTGCGCACCGCCCGCTTCTTCCCGGAGGATGACGACACGGACGCCAGCCTGACGGGACAAAATCTGAAGGCCAATGAATTTCTCCATCGCCGGCTGACGGTCGAGGATGCGGCGCGGGCGCATCTGGTCGCGCTGGAACGGACGCCACCGGCGCGCTGCGAAACCTATCTGGTTTCCGCGCCAACGCCGTTCGTCCGCGAGGAAACGGTGGATCTGAAACGCGATGCGGCGGCGGTGATCGCGCGCCATTTTCCCGAAGCCGCAGAGCTATATGCCCGGCGCGGCTGGCAACTGCCGGCTTCGATCGGCCGGGTCTATGACGCGGGGTTGGCGCAGCGCCAGATGGGTTTTCGCTGCGAAACAGACTTTGCCGCGATCCTGACGGCGCTGGCGAACGATGCGGCGATGTCGTTCATCCACGACGCCGATTATGTGTCACCGGCGGTGCAAAGTTGACAGCGAAGCTGACAGTTTGAGCCCATTGTTGCGTTACTGATTTGAAAGCGGCCATTCCGATCATTCGTTACTTTTAATCACGAATGATGATCGATCCGCTGCATCAGTGTGAGTGGAGAGATGGGTGTGACTCTCCGTTCGCTTTATGCGATAATGATTTGCATGAGCAAGATTGAAGCTGCGATCGGTGTGCCAATCCGGCAGATAGTCCGCCCGCGGCAGCTGGCCATCGGGGGCACCATCACCCTGTCGGGCATGGGAATTCTGCTGGCACAGGCCGTCCGCCTGTTCTGACGGGCAGCAGGGGTGACCAGCGGCCACCCCTGCGGATCGAAGCTTAGTTGGCCAGTTCGGCCTTCGCGAAGTCGCGGATATGGGCGCCGATATCCTCGCGCTCCAGCGCCAGGGCGAGGTTCGCCTCGATATAGCCGGCCTTGGAGCCGCAGTCGAAACGGCGACCGTCGAAGGTGACACCGTGGAAGGGCTGCTTGCCGATCAGCGAGGCCATGGCATCGGTCAGTTGGATCTCGCCGCCCGCGCCCTTTTCCTGGGTTTCCAGGATCGTCATGACGTCGGGCTGCAGGATATAGCGACCGGGCAGGATGAGGTTGGAGGGGGCGGTGCCGAGCTTGGGCTTTTCCACCAGGCCCTTCACTTCGGTCAGGGCACCGTCGCGCGCGCCCGGATCGATCACGCCATAGCTGGGCGTCTGGTCCATCGGGATTTCGAGCGCGCAGACCAGATTGCCACCGACCTTTTCATAGGCCTCGACCATCTGCTTCATGCAGCCATTGCCGGGCGCGCCCTTCATGAACTCGTCGGGCAGGATGATGGCGAACGGCTCGTCGCCGACGATGTCACGGGCACACCAGATCGCGTGGCCCAGGCCCAGCGGCTCCTGCTGACGCAGGAACACCGCATCGCCGGGCGCCAGGCGCGTCCCTTCGAGCGCCGAAAGATCCTTGCCGCGCTCGCGCTGGGTGATCTCGCATTCGAAGGCGATGTCGAAATAATCCTCGATCGCGCCCTTGCCGCGTCCGGTGACGAAGATCATCTGCTCGATCCCGGCCTCGCGCGCTTCATCCACGGCATATTGGATCAGCGGACGGTCGACCACGGGCAGCAATTCCTTGGGCACCGACTTGGTGGCGGGCAGGAAACGCGTGCCAAGGCCGGCGACAGGAAAGACGGCTTTGCGAATCGGTTTGTTCGACATGGGACTCCGTTCTCGATGAGTGCCGGCTCGCTTGGGGGATCGCGAACCGGGAGAAAAAGGTCAAGCGCTACGGCAACTTGTCTTTATGGGTCAGATCGTCAGAAGACGCTGTGCAACCTGTTCCAGCGCCGCAATTTCATTATCCAAATGCTCCAGGCTTACATATTGAGCATTGTTACGTAAGTCGCGGCACAGAAAGCCTTCAGGTGACGGCTGCTGAAAGCCGCCGATGATGAGGGTACGGAAACGGTCGATCCGCTGGAGATCGCGCTCGACCTCCGCAATTTCGGTCAGCCCGGCCGCGTTGCGCCGATCGCGCATGGCGACGGTCGTGCGCAATTCGGTCATCAGCTTGGTCATGGTCGGCCGCGTGCGCGCGCCCACGGTGCGGACGTCGCCCATGGTTTCCCGCAGTTCGGCCAGCCGCGCCTCCAGACTCTGTTCCAGCATCGTCCAGGCGCAGACCAGCCGACCGATACCGCACAATAATGCCGCATCTTCCGGCGCATAGGCCGCAACCGGCTTCGTCACCTTGTCGTCCTGCGCCAATTCCGCGCTCACGCCCCGCATACTCCTCATGCCCCTGAATCTGCGCAGACCCGGCCGGAAAGGCCAGAGCAACGGGTCGCGCTCGCCCGCTAGCCGGGCACGGGCCAGCGGAATATGTGCTGAAACGTCGGCAAGCCGAACAAGTTGCGTTCAGCGATGGCCGATCGGACGGCGCCAGATCAGAAGTCGATGGCGATGCCCTTGCGTTCCCAGTCGCCATAGCGGACCGGGCTCAGTTCCTCGTCCAGCACCGGCTGCTGGTCGACCGGATCGGGCTGGGGCACGGGCGGGCTCTTGGAGAGATGCTCGGGCGCCTTCACATGCGCCGGGCGCTTGCCGTTGAAATGTCCCATGTCGGGCCTTTCGATTGCGGAGCGCGCGCGGCAACCCCATATTCAGTAGAAGGCCCGCTATCTGGGCCGCAAAGGAGCGATGTGCAAGTGAGTGGTTTTCGCACGGTGATGCTGTTGTCGGCGCTGACGGCGCTGTTCATGGCACTGGGCTATACGCTGGGTGGCAGCGGCGGCGCGGTGATCGCCCTGCTGGTGGCGGCGGGGATGAACCTGTTCACCTTCTGGAATGCCGACAAGATCGTGCTCTCCATGCACAATGCGCGCGAGGTGGATGCGCAGAGCGCGCCCGAATTTCACGGCCTGGTCCAGGCGCTGAGCCAGCGCGCCGGCCTGCCGATGCCGCGCGTCTATGTGATCGACCAGGATGCGCCCAACGCCTTTGCCACCGGCCGCAACCCCGAAAACGCCGCCGTGGCGGCGACCACCGGCTTGCTCAACATGCTGACCCGCGACGAGGTGGCGGGCGTGATGGCGCATGAACTGGGCCATGTGAAGAATCGCGACACCCTGATCATGACGATGGTGGCAACCATTGCCGGCGCCATTTCGATGCTGGCCAATTTCGGCCTCTTCTTCCGCGGCGGCAATGAGGAGAATGGCCATAGCAACATGATCGCGACCTTGCTGGCGGTGATCGTCGCCCCCTTTGCCGCGATGATCGTGCAGATGGCGATCAGCCGCACCCGCGAATATGGCGCCGACCAGGCGGGGGCGGAGATCAGCGGCAATCCGCGCGCACTTGCCTCCGCCCTGGCCAAGATTTCCGGCCGGGCCGAGCTGATCCCCAACCCGGTGGCCGAGCGCAATCCCGCCGCTGCGCAGCTCTATATCGTGCCGGTGCATGTGAGCGAGTTGTTCTCGACCCACCCGGCAACCGAGAAGCGCATCGCCGCGCTTGAGGAAATCGCGCAGGATATGGGCCAGATGGACGGCCCGCCGCCCATGACTATGCCGGCGCAGACTTCGATGCGCGCATCGGCGCTGTCTCCAGTGGTGCCGCCGGTGGCAGCACCCAAGCCGCGCCGCAGCGCCCTCGATCCGCACGGGCGCTGATGCCGGTCGACGAGATTGGCGAGATCGCCTTCCGCGCCGCCGGGTTCGTGGCGCGCGAAGCGGCCGGCCTGGTTGTCGATATTGCCGTCGACTATATCTTCTCCCGCCACACGCCGCGCCTGTTTCACGCCATCGGCCGGCGGACGATCGCGATCGCCACGCTGGGCCGCAAACGCATCCCCTCTTCCTTGCGGGTGGTGCCAAAGGGGATGGTGCCGCGCCCGCGCCGGTCGGACTGGTTGGCGCTGTGGGTCGGCGTTGCCACCAGCATCGGCCTGGTTGCGGCGGCCATCTACACGGTCATCTGCTTCGTTTGAAGATGACCCCAAGGGCAAAAGCGCGTAGGGGCCGCTGATGTCCCGTCGTCCCAACGCCCGTTCCGGTGCCCCGCGCGCCGATGATGTCCCCGGCCTGCCCGCGCGCCGCGCGGCCCTGAAGCTGCTGGACGCCGTCTTGCGTCGGGGCGACCCGCTGGAAATCGCGCTGCATGGCGCGACCCAGGGGCTGGCCGACCGAGCCGACCGCGCGCTGGTCCATGCCATCGTCGCCGAGACGTTGCGCCATTTGCCCGATCTCGACGCGCTGATCGACGGCGCGACCAAGCAGCCCCTGCCCGCCGATGCCAAGGCGCGCATGGTGCTGCGCATCGCGCTCATCCAAGTGCTGGCGCTGGGCACTGCGCCCCATGCGGCGATCGCCACTGCGCTGCCGCTGGTCGACGGCGGGCCGCGCAAGCTGGTCCATGGCGTGTTCGGCACCGTGACCCGCGCCGAGCCGAGCCTGCCCGTGCCGCCCACCCTGCCCGCCGAGGTCGCCGAACGCTGGGCCGGACAATGGGGCGAGGCGATGCCGCTGGCCGCCGCCCATGCCTATGCCGTGCGCCCGCCGGTCGATGTCAGCCTGCGCGATCCGGCCGAGACCGGCAAATGGGTCGAGGCGCTGGGCGGCAGCAGCTTTGCGCCCGGCCATGTCCGCTTGCCCGAGGGGGCGGTCGTGCCCGAGCTGCCCGGCTTTGCCGAGGGCGCCTGGTGGGTGCAGGATATCGCTGCCTCCTGCCCGGCCCGACTGCTCGGTGCGGGCGAAGGCCGGACCGTGCTGGACCTATGCGCCGCGCCGGGCGGCAAGACGATGCAGTTGGCGGCCGCCGGCTGGACCGTGACCGCGGTCGACCAGTCGAAAAAGCGACTGGAGCGGCTGAGCGAAAATCTGGCGCGCACCGGCCTGTCGGCCGATGTCGTGCAGGCGGATCTGCGCCAATGGGCGCCCGAGGCGCCGGTCGATGCGCTGCTGCTCGACGCGCCCTGCACCGCCACCGGCATCTATCGCCGTCATCCCGACGTTTTGCACCGCATCGGCCCGCGCCAGATCGCGGAACTGGCCGACCTGCAGGGCGAACTGCTGGCCCGCGTCGCCGACTGGGTGAAGCCGGGCGGGACGCTGATCTACGCCACCTGCTCGCTGGAACAGGCCGAGGGCGAGGCGCAGCTGGCGCGCTTCCTGGCGGCGCGTCCCGATTTTGCGGCCCAGCCGGTGACGGCAAGCGAACTGCCCGACGGCATGGCGCCCAGCGCCGACGGCTGGCTGCGCACCCTGCCCGACACGCTGGCGGAGCAGGGCGGCACCGACGGCTTTTTCGTTGCAAGGATCGTGCGCATCGGGAACTAAGGCTTAACCATGAGGGGCTTAAGGTGAGGCCCTTCGCTGGAAAGGCCCGTCTTGCGTCCGACCGAACCCCTGCCCCTGCATCATAGCTGGCCGCTCTACGACCTGCGCGAGCATCTCGCACCGGTGGTGCTGGACCAGGATATTGCGGGGAATGAGGCGGCGCTGGCCGACCGGGGGCTGGGCCTGTGGCATTGCAATCTGGCCGACAACAGCATCAGTTGGACCCAGGGCGTCTATGACATTTTCGGGCTGGAGCCGGGCAGCATCGTGCCCCGGCCATTGTCGGTGTCGCTCTATGCCCATGACAGCCGCGAGGCGATGGAGCGGCTGCGCGCCTATGCCATCCGCCACCAGCGCGGCTTCACCCTGGACGTCGACATTCGCCGCCCGGACGGCAGCGATTGCGCGATGCGGCTGATCGCCGCGCCGGTGCTGCTGGACGGCGAGACGGTCGCGCTGCACGGGGTCAAGCAATGGCTGCCGAAGGATGTCGGTGCGCCGGTCCGACTGGAACCCACGACCTTCTTCATCCCCTGACGCGACTCATCGCCGCACCGCGCAAATCATGCGTTGCCCTCGCCCCAAGGGAGGGCTAATGCGGGCGGTCAAATGACCCATCCCATTCTCATCTCTCCGTCCATCCTGTCCGCCGATTTCGCACGGCTGGGCGAGGAAGTCCGCGCCATCGACGAAGCCGGTTGCGACTGGATCCATATCGACGTGATGGACGGCCATTTCGTGCCCAACATCACCATCGGTCCGGCCGTGGTGAAGGCGCTGCGCCCGCACACGAAAAAGCCGTTCGACGTGCATCTGATGATCTCGCCGGTGGACCAGTATCTCGACGCCTTCGCCCAGGCCGGCGCCGACATCATCACCGTCCATCCCGAGGCCGGCCCGCACATCCACCGCACCGTGCAGCATATCAAGTCGCTGGGCGTGCAGGCCGGCGTGGTGCTGAACCCCGGCACCCCGGCCAAGATGCTGGACTATCTGATCGACGATATCGACCTGATTCTGGTGATGAGCGTCAATCCCGGTTTCGGCGGCCAGAGCTTCATCGAAAATCAGCTGCGCAAGATCGAGGCGTGCCGCAAGATGATCGAGAAGAGCGGCCGTGACATCCGCCTGCAGGTCGATGGCGGCATCGACATCAACACCGCGCCCAAGGCGATCGCGGCGGGCGCCGACGTGCTGGTCGCCGGCACCGCGACCTTCCGTGGCGGCCCGGCCGCCTATGCCGACAATATCAGGACGCTGCGGGGCGGGTGACGAACCAGCGGCGCCAGTCCTCCCCTGTCGCGGTCGAGGCCGGTCATGAACCGGCCGACGACGGCATCGAACAGGGCAAGCGGCTCATCCGCGTCGCGGATGACAAGGGCCTGTCGCTGGCCGAGCGGATCGCCAATCATTTCTATCGGCTGAGCTGGAAGACGCCGCTGCACAGCCGGCGGCTGAAGGGCAAATATCCGCTCAAGCTGCTGGCAGTGCCGGACGATGTTGTGCCCGGCGACCCGCGCGCCGGCCAGGCGATCCGTGCCGGCTATTTCCTGTTCCGGGGCCAGAAGCTGGCGATCGACACGATCGATTTCGGCAAATTGGCGGTCGGCCCGGCCTTCACCGACTATCTGCACAGTTTCCGCTGGCTGCGCGACCTGTCGACCGCCGCGACGCGCGAGCAGGGCGCGCCGGTGGCCGAGGCGCTGATGCGCAAATGGCTGGCGGCCCATGCCGAAACGCCGAGCGACCCGGCCTGGCGCGCCGACAATGCGGCCTGGCGCTTGCTGTTCTGGACCGCCCATGCGCCGCTGATCCTGTCGTCGAGCGACCTTGTCTATCGGTCGCTGGTGCTCAACTGCATCGCCCGCACCGCGCGCCATCTGGATCAGAGCGCGGACAAAGCCGCGCCGGGCCTGCCGCGCCTGGTCGCCTGGGGCGGGATCGTCGCGGCGTCGATGCTGATGCCCGGCGGCAATCCGCGCAAGCTGTTCGGCGAAGCGGGCCTGAAGCGCGCGATCGACAGCGCCTTCCATGCCGATGGCGGCATCATTTCCCGGTCGCCGCTGGCGCAGCTGGAAGGCGTGATGCTGCTGGCGATGGTGGTCGCGGTCTATGAGGTGCGGCGCGAACAGGTGCCCGGCTTCCTGATCGACGGGCTGAGCCGCGCGGTGCCGGCCTTGCTGGGCCTGACCCATGGCGATGGGGGGCTGGGCAACTGGCAGGGCGCGGGTGCGGTCGACCCCGACATGGTCGAGGCGCTGGTGCAGGCCAGCCGGGTGCGGACCCGGCCGCTGCGCCAGGCGCGCGACTGGGGCTATCAGCGGATCAGCGCGGGCAATACGGTGGTGCAGATCGATGCGGCGCCGCCGCCGGTCGCGCGCCTGGCCGCCGCCGGCTGCGCCTCCACCGGCGCGATCGAGATCAGCGACGGACGGCTGCGGCTGGTCATCAATTGCGGCGGCGCAGCGCTGGAAGGCGCCTATATCCCGCGCGATCTGGCCCAGGCGCTGCGTTCCACCGCGGCGCACAGCACATTGGTGCTGGACGACAGCAATTCGACCGCGCTGATGCCCGACGGCACGCTGGGCAAGGGCGTGACCGAGGTCGAGCTGAACCGGCAGGAGCTGGACAATGGCAGCCGGGTGGAGCTGAGCCATGACGGCTATGTCCGCCGCATGGGCTATGTCCACCGCCGCCTGCTGATGATGAGCGGCGACGGCAAGGAAGTTCGCGGCGAGGATATGCTGACCCCGGCGACGCGCGGCAAGAAGCCGGTCAAGCGGCCGGTGCAGCTGCGCTTCCATCTGGCGCCCGGCGTGGAACCGACCCTGACCGCGGACAGCCAGGGCGCGCTGCTGCGGATCGAACTGGGCGCGCTATGGCAGTTCCGGACCGGGGCCGGCGTGCTGAGCGTCGAGGATAGCCTGTGGGTCGATGGCGACGGCCGCCCCCACCCCACAAGGCAGCTGGTGGTGACGAGCGAGGCGCTGCCGGGCGGCTCCAGCATCGGCTGGCTGTTCAAGCGGGTCGGCTGACCCGCATCGCATTGGCCATCACGCGGGCGCTATTGTTCGGCCGGCCGTCGATGTCCGTTTTTTCCTATGAACGGCCCGGACAAGGGCGCATGCAAGAGAGGCGACCCGAGGCCCGTTTGCTACCAATCAACGACCTCGCTCTCAGGCCCGGCCACTTTCAGCGGCCGGGCCGTTAGCGCCTCACCTAGTCGCGCCTAATCCGATCTTCATTCTTTCATCCTAGGCAGTCCGCATGATGGCGGGGCTTTACGACCGGATGGGATCGATCCCGACCGCGCAGTTGCGACGGATTGCGTATATATGGTGCGTGGTCGCGGGCATGCTGTTCCTGGCCTATCTGGCGCGGCAGCTGCGCCAGGGCATGACCGATGGCGCCGGCCATCCTTTTGGCGAGGATTTCCTGAATTTCTGGTCCGGCGCGCATCTGGCGGTGACGGGACAGGCCGGCATCATCTATGATCTGGCCGCTTTCCATGCGTTCGAGACCGGGATCGCCGGCGCGCCAATCGACCTTTATCATTACAGCTATCCGCCGGTGATGTGGCTGATCTCCGCCCCGTTCGGCCTGATGTCCTATCCGCTGGCCTGGGCCGCCTGGCAATTGCTGGGATGGGGCGCCTTCGCGCTGGCGGTGCGGCGACTGGCGGTTTGGCAACTGGCGCCGGCGCAGTGGCTGCTGGTCGCGCTGGCGGTGCCGGCGGTGTTCATCAATGCGATGGGCGGCCAGAATGGCTGCTGGACGGCGGCCATAATCGGCTGGGGCCTGATCCTGCTGCGCGAGCGGCCGGCGGTGGCGGGCATGATCCTGGCGCTGTTCGTGGTGAAGCCGCAACTGGGCTGGCTGATCCCGCTCGCCCTGCTGGCCGGGCGACAATATCGGGCGCTGGGCGCGTTCATCGGGACGGCGCTGGCGCTGACCCTCACCACCCTGCCGCTGTTCGGGATCGATGCCTGGATCGCCTATGTGCAACAGGGCAGCCTGCTCAAGAGCGTGATCCTGGAACATGGCGATGGCACCTGGCATCGGATGCTGTCCATCTTCGTGCTGGTCCGGCATGGCGGCGCACCGATCCCGCTGGCCTATGCCGCGCAGGCGATCGCCAGCCTGACCGTCGCCCTGCTGGTGCTGCGGGTCTGGCACCGGGAGGGACCGACGGCGCGGGCCAAGGCCCTGCTGGTACTGGGTGTGCTGGCAGGGTCGCTCTATGTCAGCGACTATGATTGCGTGATGGCGCTGCTCGCTGCGCTATGGCTGGGGCCACAGGCAACGGCAGGGCTGCGTGGGCGGATGGTGTTGCTGCTGGCGATGCCCTTGTTCGCCGCGCCGCTGGCGCTGATGAGCGGAGTCGCGCTGGGCGCTTTGGCCTTGTGGCCGGCGCTGCTGGGCGCCAGCCTGCGCCGCACATCCTATTTGGCGGACGACGGCTTGAGATAGGTGTCGAACCAGGCGACGGTGCGGGTCAGCGAATCGAGCTGATTCTCCTTCTTCTGGAAGCCATGGCCCTCGGCCGGGTAGAAGATCGTCTCCACCACATTGCCCTTCGCCTTGAGGATGTCATGCACCTCCTGCGCCTGGCCGCGCGGCACGCGGATGTCGTTTTCGCCCTGGATGGTGAGCAGGGGCGCCTTCGCCGCGCGGATATAGGTGAGCGGCGAGGCGGCATCATAGACCTGCGGATCGCTCTCCGGCGTGCCGAGCAGGCTGCGCTGATAGGCTTTCAACTCCTCATCCTGGTCGCGATACATGGTGCGCCAGTTGATGATGCCGAACCACTGGACGGCGGCGGCGAACTCGTCGGGCGCCCGGCCGATCGCCATCAGGGTCATGAAGCCGCCATAGCTGCCGCCGAAGATGCCGACCCGCTTGACATCGACATAGCCGCTATCGACCAGGAAATGCTTGGCCGCGACCGTGTCCTTGAGGTCGGCGCCGCCCAGATCCTTGACATTGCCGTCCTGGAACGCCTTGCCATAGCCGGTCGAGCCGCGGAAATTGGGCTGGATCACGACATAGCCGCGGCTGGCAAAGGCGGTGGCGTAGCGGCTGTAACCATCCTGCGCCTGACCGGTGGGGCCGCCATGGGGTAGGACGATGGCGGGGTTGCTGCCGTTGCGCTTGAGATTGGCGGGCATGGTCACGATCGCGCTGATCAGCGTACCGTCGAAGCTCTTGTAGGTGACGACATCCGACTTGGGCAGCGCGGCGGGCTGGAGGCTGGCGATGGCAAGCTGTGTCGCCGGGCGCGCAGTGCCAGCCGCAAGATCATAGAGATAGAGATTGGCCGGCGAGTCGGCGCCCGAATGGTTGAGCATCAGCATGGCGCCGTCGGGCGAGCGCGGCTCGCTGCCGACCAGATAATTGACGCCCGGCGGGATGGCGAGTGGGGTTTCCGCGCCGCTCGCCAGATCGAAGCGATAGAGGGTGCTGGGCGCGTCGGCGTTGATGCGGAAGATGAGCGCCCGGCCGTCACGGGTGAAGCTGGCCGGCACCTGTTCCCAGGGCGTGGATTTGAGCCAGCGCCATTTGCCGGTGGCGGCTTCGAGCAGGCCGCCATGAATCTGGCCGCTGCCTTCATCGGTGGAGACGGCGATCCATTTGCCGTCCGCACTCGCATCGGTCGCGGCATAGACGGTGTCGGCCTTGCCGAGCAATTTCGCCGCCTTGCCGCTGGCGACGTCGATGCGCCAGATTTCGCTGACCTTGGAATCGATCCGCATGCGGTTGGCGATCAGCGCCTTGCCATCCGCGATCCAGGCGACCGGTGACCAGCTGAACTGCGGGTCGGCCTCCTGCGTGAGGTCACGCACCCTGCCCGCCCCGTCCATCACCGCGACATTGGACTGGCCCTGGGTCTTGAGCTTGGTGACGAGTGCGACCAGGCCGCCGCTGGGTCCCACCAGCAGGTCACTTTCGCGCCGGTCGGGCGTGTTGGTGAGATTCTCGACCGCGCCGCCGCTCACCGGCACGCGGTAGATGTCGCTATATTCGTTGCCGCCGACATCCTGCTGGAACAGCAGGTAGCGGCCGTCGGCGGAGGCGGCGAGGCCGGTCTGGGCATCGTCCGACTGGGTCAGCTGCACCGGCCAGCTGCCGGCGGTGTCGGTGCGCCAGATATTGGTGCGGCCGGTGAGGTTGGTGGCGACGAAAATCTGTTTGCCGTCGGCGCTCCACGCCGCGCTCGACAGGCTGCGCGAGGCGCCGATGTCGGCGAGTGGCACGGCGCGGGCATCGGGATTGACCGGCGAGGTCAGGCTCTTGGGATCGGTAACTGCCCGTTCCGGCGTGGGAATTTGCGCCAGCACCGGGAAGGCGACGAGCAAGGGCAAGGCTGTGGCGGCGAGCAGATAGCGCATGTCAGATCCCCCAACTGTTATGCAATCACAATACAGCAGCGGCAAAAGCCCGCAAGATCGGGAAATTCCCTGCGCGTGAGGACTGTATTTTTGCGCCGCGCGCGACTAGAGGGCTGCGGCAAGCCTGAAGCGGCATCCCGAACAGCAGGAAGCATCCCCATGACCACCGACGTCACCATCAAGCGCGCCCTCCTTTCCGTATCGGACAAGACCGGCCTCATCGAACTGGGCCAGGCACTGGGCCAGCATGGCGTCGAACTGGTGTCGACCGGCGGCACTGCCAAGGCGCTGCGCGAGGCGGGCCTGGACGTGAAGGATATTTCCGAGCTGACCGGCTTCCCCGAAATGATGGACGGCCGCGTCAAGACGCTGCACCCCAAGGTCCATGGCGGCCTGCTGGCCGTGCGCAACAATGCCGAGCATGTCGCGTCGATGGACGAGCATGAAATCGGCGCGATCGACCTGGTGATCGTCAACCTCTATCCCTTTGCCGCGACCGTGGCCAAGGGCGCCGATCGCGACGAGATCATCGAGAATATCGACATTGGTGGCCCGTCGATGGTCCGTTCGGCCGCGAAGAATCATGAGAGTGTCGCGATCGTCACCGATCCGGCCGACTATGCCCGCCTGATCGCCGAAATGGCGGAGAAGGGCGGCGCCACCAGCTATGATTTCCGCCGGATGCTGGCGGCCAAGGCCTATGCCGCCACTGCCGCCTATGATTCGATGATCGCCAGCTGGTTCGCCTTCGCCGACCAGGGCGTCGCCTTCCCCGAGAGCCTGTCGCTGTCGAGCAAGCTCAGCACCACGCTGCGCTATGGCGAGAATCCGCACCAGTCGGCCGCGCTCTACTTGCCTAACGGCCCGACCGCGAACGGCATCGCCCAGGCCAAGCAGATCCAGGGCAAGGAACTGAGCTACAATAATTATAACGACGCCGATGCGGCGCTGGAGCTGGTCAGCGAATTCCGCGACGGCCCGCCGACCGTCGTCATCGTCAAGCACGCCAATCCGTGCGGCGTCGCCACCGGCGATACGCTGATCGAAGCCTATGAAGCCGCGCTCGCCTGCGACAGCGTATCGGCATTCGGCG
The DNA here is from genome assembly GCF_013001025.1 of Sphingobium yanoikuyae. Lineage (NCBI taxonomy): Bacteria > Pseudomonadati > Pseudomonadota > Alphaproteobacteria > Sphingomonadales > Sphingobiaceae > Sphingobium > Sphingobium yanoikuyae. Next base: position 4,087,607 of record NZ_CP053021.1, read on the forward strand.
GCATCATCGCCGTCAACCGTCCGCTCGACGGCCCGACCGCCGAGGCGATCAGCGGCATCTTCACCGAAGTCGTCGCCGCGCCCGACGCCGATGACGAAGCCAAGGCGATCTTCGCCAAGAAGAAAAATCTGCGCCTGCTGCTGACCGGCGAACTGCCCGATCCGGCCCGCCCCGGCCTGATGGTCAAGAGCATCGCCGGTGGCCTGCTGGTCCAGAGCCGCGACAATGGCAAGGTCGACCTGGACGCGCTGAAGGTCGTGACCAAGCGCGCGCCGACCGAGCAGGAACTGAAGGACTGCCTGTTCGCCTGGACCGTCGCCAAGCATGTGAAGTCGAACGCGATCGTCTATGCCCAGGGCGGCAGCACCGCCGGCGTCGGCGCGGGCCAGATGAACCGCCTGGAATCCGCCCGCATCGCCGCCTGGAAGGCCAAGGACGCCGCCGAGAAGGCCGGCTGGAGCGAACCGCGCACGATCGGTTCGGCGGTCGCTTCCGACGCCTTCTTCCCCTTCGCCGACGGCCTGCTGGCGGCAGTGGAAGCCGGCGCGACGGCGGTGATCCAGCCGGGCGGCTCGATCCGTGACGAGGAAGTCATTGCCGCAGCAGACGAAGCGGGCCTGGCGATGGTCTTCACCGGCATGCGCCACTTCCGTCATTAAGGCTTGTTTCCCAACGCGCTAGATGGCGCGTCGGGACAATATCTCGATCAGGTTTATGCGGGTGCGAAACGATCCTGTTCGCACCCGCAAAATCGCAGAAAACTGCCATTTTTTGGCAATTGGCCTCTTTTCAATGTCACCGGGCAATCCTATTTAGGATGACGACCCTGCACCCACGTCAGGCGTTGGGCACGACATAAGAAAAAGCATGTTCGACAGGAGAATAGGATGACCAAGAAGACGCTGGTGGCGATGGCCGCCACCCTGGCCCTTGCGCTGCCTGGCATGGCTATCGCCGGCAACAGCAGCAACGAAGTCGTCGTCGACGGCACCACCGGCCTCACCACCCGCACCATCGCCGTATCGGTCGCTGACCTGAACCTGGCCAGCAACAATGGCCTGCGCCGCGCCGATTATCGCATCAGCCGCGCCGCCAAGCAGGTGTGCGGCTGGGTCAACGGGTCGATCCTGCCGGCGACGCCCGACTATCGCGACTGTGTCGGCAGCGCGCTGGACGGCGCACGCAGCGACCTCAACGCGCTGGCGCAGCGCCAGGGCTGATCTTCACCCATCCCGCAAGGGAAGCCTTCCCCGTCACGGGGACTGCAGGGGGCCGTTCCGCACATGCGGGGCGGCCCTTTGTCACGTCCGCGACCACTCATGCTTACCGGCGATTAACCACTCCTTAGAGGATTTCCTTCACTCAGCGAGACACGAAGGACCATCCAGGGGATATAGAGCATGTCGCGTGTCGACCAGAGTGTGGACGTCGCCATCATCGGGGCAGGCCCGGCCGGCCTGACCGCCGCCTATCTGCTGACGAAAAAAGGCTTTTCCGTCACCGTCATCGAGAAAGACCCGGTCTATGTCGGCGGCATCAGCCGCACGGTCGAGCTGGATGGCTATCGATTCGATATTGGCGGCCACCGCTTCTTTTCCAAGTCGAAGGAAGTGGTGGACCTGTGGAACGAGATCCTGCCGGACGATTTCATCCAGCGCCCGCGCATGAGCCGCATCTATTATGAAGGAAAATTCTACTCCTATCCCCTGCGCGCGTTCGAGGCGCTGTGGAATCTGGGTGTGTGGCGCTCGACCCTGTGCATGGCGAGCTTCGCCAAGGCCAAGCTGTTCCCCAACCGCAATGTCCGCTCCTTCCAGGACTGGACCGTCAACGCGTTCGGCCACAAGCTCTTCTCGATCTTCTTCAAGACCTATACCGAGAAGGTCTGGGGCATGCCGTGCGACGAAATGTCGGCCGACTGGGCGGCGCAGCGGATCAAGGGCCTGTCGCTGTGGGGTGCGGTGGTCGATGGGCTGAAGCGCTCGCTGGGCCTCAACAAGAAGCCCAATGACGGTATGGCGACCAAGACTCTGCTGGAAACCTTCCGCTATCCGCGTCTTGGCCCCGGCATGATGTGGGAAGCCGCGCGCGACCGGGTGATCGAGGGCGGGAACCAGATCTTGATGGCGCACAGCCTGAAGCAGCTGGCGCAGGACCAGGGCACCGAGCGCTGGCGCGTGGTGGCGGACGGCCCGGATGGCGATGTCATCATCAACGCCGCCCATGTGATTTCGTCCGCGCCGATGCGCGAACTGGCCGCGCGCATCCATCCGCTGCCCGAAACCCTGCCCGAGGCGATGGAACTCAAATATCGCGACTTCCTGACCGTGGCGCTGATGATCAAGTCGGAGGACCTGTTCCCCGACAACTGGATCTATATCCACGACAGCAAGGTGCAGGTCGGCCGTATCCAGAATTTCCGCAGCTGGTCGCCCGAAATGGTGCCCGATGAATCGGTCGCTTGCGTGGGCCTCGAATATTTCTGCTTCGAGGGCGACGGGCTGTGGGCGTCGGCTGACGCCGATCTGATCGACCTGGCCAAGAAGGAAATGGCCATATTGGGCCTGTGCAATCCCGACGATGTCGTTGGCGGCGCGGTGGTGCGGCAGGAAAAGGCCTATCCGGTCTATGACGATGCCTATGCCGACCATGTGCTGGCGATGCGCACCGAGCTGGAAGCCGTCGCCCCGACGCTCCATCTGGTCGGCCGCAACGGCATGCACCGCTATAACAACCAGGATCATGCGATGATGACGGCGATGTTGACAGTGCGCAACATCGAGGCCGGCACCCGCGTCTATGACGTCTGGGGCGTCAACGAGGACGCCGAATATCATGAATCGGGCGAGGAAGGGCAGGATGTCGAAGGACAGCGCGCCGCCCTCGCCAGCGAACGGCTGGTGCCCTCTCGCCTGAAGGCTGCATGATCCGATGGGCGAGCTGGTACGCGCCCTGACGGTCCGGCTGGGCGCCATCGCCGCGCGCTTCATGTTCGCTCGCTATCTGCTGGCCAGCATCTGCGCGCTGTCGAGCGACATGGCTGCCTTCCTGATGCTGAGCCGGGCCGGTACAACGCCGACTCTGGCCGCGTTCGGGGGCTATGCGATCGGCCTGATCGTGCATTGGGTGATCAGCATCCGCTTCGTGTTCGATACGGGCACCGGCCCCAGTCATGCCCAGCGGTTCGGCTTCGTGGCCAGTGCGCTGGTTGGCATGGGGATCACCATGGTCCTGGTTGGCGGGCTGAGCGCGGTCGGCATTGCCCCGGCGATCGCCAAGCTGATATCGGTGCCCGCCAGTTTCCTGAGCGTCTATGCGATCCGCAAATATGGCATTTTCGCGCGCAGCTGAGCGTCATGGCCGCTGGCTGATCCTGCTCGCCTGGCTGGCGTGCAGCGCGGTCATGCTGTGGCTGTTCCATGGCGATTTCGCCGCGCTGGGCTTTCGCGATCCCGATGATGCCATGCGGCTGGTGCAGGTGCGTGACTGGATCGGCGGACAGGGCTTCTGGGACGTCAGCCAGCATCGGGTAAACCCGCCACTGGGCGGACCGATGCACTGGTCGCGCATCGTCGACATGCCGGTGGCAGGGCTGATCCTGCTGGCGCGACCGCTGCTGGGGCCTGTGGCGGCAGAGCTGGCCGCCTGCATCACCGTGCCGCTGCTGTTGCTGGGCGGGTTGACCGCTGCCATGCATCTGGCTGCCCGGCGACTGGGCGATCCTGTTCTGGCTCTGGTGACCATGGCCTTGCTGCTGACGACACCGTCGATCCTGGTGCAGTTCACGCCGCTGCGGATCGACCATCATGGCTGGCAGATCTGGATGGCGACGATCGCGCTGGCCGGCGCACTGGATAGCGGCCGGGTGCGTGGCGGCGTGACGAGCGCGCTGGCGCTGGCGGTCTGGTTGCAGATTTCGAGTGAAGCCCTGCCTTATGTCGCGCTGTTCGCCGGGCTGTTCGCGTTGCGCCAATGGCTCGACGGCCGGGAAGCATCGCGCTTCATAGCCTTTGCGGCGACGCTGGGCGGGGCGGCGGTTGCGCTGCTGGCTTTGCTGCGCGGAAAGGCGGCCTTGCTGCATGACCAGTGCGACGCACTGTCGGCCGCCTATGTCTGGCCGCTGGTGGCAATGGCGGTGCTGGTGCCGCTGGCCGGCAAGCTGATCGGCACGGCCAGCATGACCCGGCGCTTCCTGATCGCGGCGATCGGCGGCGGGGCGGCCATCGCGATCCTGCTGGCGATCGGCGGCCCCTGCCTGTCGGGCGATCCGTTCCAGGCGCTCGGGCCGCTGGCCTATAAATATTGGTATTTGCAGGTGATGGAGGGCCGGCCGATCTGGGACCAGAGCCTGTCATTGCGCGGCGTCATCCTGTTGCCCGCGCTGGTTGGGCTGGCAGGGGCCCTGTCCGCCGCCCGCCTGGCCGCCAACAGGGATGTACGCAAGCGCTGGTTGGCGCTGGGCCTGTTGCTGCTGGGGGCGATGGCGGTGTCGCTGCTGGTGATGCGCGCCGTGTCGGTCGCCCATGTCTATGCTCTGCCCGGTGTCGCCTGGTTGCTGATCGCCCTGTTCCGCAAGGTACAGGCGTCGTCGCAGGCGCTGGTGCGCGTCCTGGGATCGGTGGCGCAGATCCTGCTGACTCCCGCCGGGATCAGCGCATTGTGGATTGCCCTGATCCCCGAAGCTCCGTCGGCCAAGACCAGCGCCGTCAATTGCCGAGCCGCAGCCACGCTTGCGCCGCTGCACACCCTGCCCCCGTCCACCCTGTTCGCGCCGCTGGACCTTGGCCCCGACATATTGGTGCAGACGCCGCACCGCGTGATCGGCACTGCCCATCATCGCAATGCCGCCGGCATCACCGCCGTGATCGAAGGGTTCATGGCGACACCCGACACGGCGCGCGCGGTGATCCGGTCGGTCAATGGCGGGCGTGGCGCCGACTATGTCGTGACCTGCGCGGGCCTGACCGAATATGCGCTCTATGCCAAGGAGCATCCCCAGAGCCTGTCGGCGCAATTGTCGCGTGGCAATGTACCCGACTGGTTGCAGCCGCTGCCCACCAAGGGGCCGCTGCGCATCTACAAGGTCAGGCGGGACTGAAGGCCAGCGCGACGCCGTTCATGCAGTAGCGCAGGCCCGTGGGCTTGGGCCCGTCGTCGAACACATGGCCGAGATGGCCGCCACAACGGGCGCAATGGACTTCGGTCCGGGGCACGCCCAGGCTGAAGTCGCGCGAGGTGCCGATGGCGCGGGGCAAGGGCGCATAGAAGCTGGGCCAGCCGGTGCCGCTGTCGAACTTGGTCTTGGAACTGAACAGATTCTGGGCGCAGCCGGCGCAGGTGAAGGTGCCGGCGCGATGTTCGCGGTTGAGCGGGCTGCTGTCGGGAAATTCGGTCGCGCCCTGGCGCAGCACCTTATAGGCCCAGGGGCTGAGCTTGTTGCGCCATTGCGCGTCGGTCAGGCGATAGGGATAGGCGGCTTCCGCCGCGTCGGGGCGGAATTGCCACAGGGCCAGTGCAGAGGCGCCGGTCGCGACGCCATAGAGAAAATGCCGCCGGTTCATTATCCCTCCCTAGCCTGTTCAGCCTGTCGAGCTCCTGAACAACTGCTTCCACCAGCGGCCGCCCGATTTGAGCACATGGCGGCGGAACAGCAGCACGCCGATGCGGATGATGAGGGCGACCCAGACGCCCTGCCACAGGATCGCCACCAGATGCGGCCAGAGCGCCGCATCCTGCGCCGCCCGCGCGATCATCGCGAAGGGCGAGGAGAAGGGAAAGACCACCGACGCCACTTCCAGCGGCGATCCCATATGGTCGACCGTGTAGGAGACGAAGAAGAAGATCATCATCTGCCCCATGGTGATCGGCATGTTGAGCGTCTGCACCTCGCGCACGGTCGCCGCCTGCGCGCCGATGCCCAGGAACAGCGAGCCGAGGAGCGTATAGGCCATGGCGAAATAGATGATGCCGAGCGCGATGAAGGCGGGCCAGCCCACCGCCGGATCGAGCAGGACCGTGCCGGGCGCCTTCAACGCCATGAAGATGGTGAAGGCGGTCGCGCCCCAGAAGGCGATGCCGACGAAGCTCATCCCCAGCATGGCGATCAGCTTGCCGAGGAAGATCGCGTCCACCGGCACGGCGGCGGCCAATATCTCGATGATCTTGTTCGTCTTTTCCTCGACCAGATTGGACAGGATCATGCCCGCCAGCAAGATGGTAAGGAAGAAGATGACGATCTGGCCGGTGCGGCCGATCAGCAAACGGGCCTGCGACTGGGCGCCGAGACTGGTCGCCACTTCCTGTCGCTCGACCTTGACCATGTGCAGCACCTTTTCGGCCTGCGCCGCGCTGGCGATCAGGCTGAGATCGCCCTGTAGCCGGTCCAGATCCTCTGGCTTGCCGGTCAGGACCGGGCGGGAGACCGTGCCCGAGAGAATGGCGACGACGTCCGATTCCGGTCGTGCCAGCAAGATGCGCGGCGGGATATCAGGAGAAACGGCGTGAAGCCGCGGCAGCGCCTGTGGCCCCATGCGTTCGGTCAGGCGCTTGTGCGCCCGTTCGAGCGCGCCGACATCGGCCGGCGTCATGGCGATGCCGACGACCGGCCGCAGGTCGGTGCTGGAAATCTTCTGGGTGAAACCGGCAAAGACCATGCCGATGACGATCGGCACCAGCGGCCCGATCAGGAACAGGATGAAGGTGCGCGACAGTACGACGGCGGTGAAGTCCCGCCGGGCGATGACGCTGGCGGCGCGCAGCAATTCCTTCATGCCCCGGCCTCCTGCGTGGCGTCATCGCGCATCTGGCGCGCAGCAGCCTCCCCCGCGATCGCGACGAAGGCGTCATGCAGGCCCGGCCGTTCGATCGACAGGCTTTCGATGCCCGCCTGACCGTCAAGCAGGGCGCGCAGTAGCGGTTCGATGCCATCATCGGGCAGCGCGAAATGCCAGGCGCCATCCTGTGCCAGCGTGTCGGTCGGCAAGGCGCGGCGCCAGGCACCGTCGCTCAGCCGTGTGCGCAATGTCACCTGGGGCGGCAGACGATCGCGCGCGTCGCTGACCGATCCTTCGAACCGGATGCGGCCGCCCGCGACGATGGCGATGCGTTCACACAATCGTTCGGCATGGGCGATGACATGGGTGGAAAAGAGGATGGTGACCCCCTTGCGCGCCTGATCGCGGATCAGCGCCTCCAGCTTTTCCTGATTCATTGCGTCGAGGCCGGAGAAGGGCTCGTCGAGGACGATGAGGCGCGGTTCATGGACGATCGTGCCGAACAATTGCACGGTCTGGGCCATGCCCTTGGAGAGCTGGCGGATCGGCTTTTCGACCGAGGCGCCCATGCCATAGTCCTGGAGCATGGCGCGCGCCCGTTCGCGCCCGACATGGAGCGGGAGGCCGCGTAATGCGCCCATGAAGGCGATCGCCTCATAGGCCTTCATCGACGGGTAGAGGCCGCGCTCCTCGGGCAGATAGCCGACCTGCTTGGCCATGCGCAGCGGCGCGCCATCCCCCAGCAGGGTGCGATGGCCCTCGTCAGGGTCGATGATGCCGAGCAGGGTGCGCAGCAAGGTCGTCTTGCCCGCGCCATTCGGCCCCAAAATGCCGTAGATGGTGCCGGCGGGCACGGCGATATCGACGCCATCCACCGCGCGAAAATCGCCGAACGCCTTGACAAGGGCATGGCCTTCGACGGCATAGGGGGCGGCAGGAGCCGGAGTGTCACCGATCATCCGCCCCTGATAATCCCGGACCATGCCAGTGCAAAACGAAACATTGGAGCAGCGCCTGAAAGCGCAGGCCGCGCAGTTGGGCTTTGCCGCCTGCGCGATCGCGCGCGCCGATGCCGCGCCGCGCACGGCCGAGCGGCTGCGCCAATGGCTGGAGGCCGGCCATCATGGCGACATGTTGTGGATGGAGGAGCGGGCCGAGCAGCGCGGATCGCCCACCGGTTTGTGGCCCGAGGCGCGGAGCGTTATCATGCTGGGCATGAGCTATGCCCCCGGCCGTGATCCGCTGGCGTTGGCCGAGGTCGGCGATCGGGGCCGCATTTCCGTCTATGCGCAGGGTCGCGACTATCATGATGTGGTCAAGAAGGCACTGAAGGCGCTGGCCCGCTGGCTGGTCGATCAGCAGCCGACCGCGCTCAAGGTGTTCGTCGATACCGCACCCGTGATGGAGAAGCCGCTGGCGCAGGGCGCGGGGCTGGGCTGGCAGGGCAAGCACAGCAATCTGGTGAGCCGCCAGCATGGCAGCTGGCTGTTCCTGGGCGCCATCTACACCGAGATCGCGCTGGAGCCCGATCCACCGGAGGTGGACCATTGCGGCAGCTGCACTGCCTGTCTGTCATCCTGCCCGACCGACGCCTTTCCCGCGCCCTATATCGTCGATGCGCGGCGCTGCATCTCGTACCTGACGATCGAGCATAAGGGGTCGATCCCGGAAGAGTTCCGGGCACGGATGGGCAATCGCATCTATGGCTGCGACGATTGCCTGGCAGCCTGCCCGTGGAACAAGTTTGCGCAGGGGGCAGCGGCCAACCGCGCCTTCATCGGCCGGGCGGAGCTGGCGGCGCCGGCGCTGGGCGACCTGCTCGACCTGGACGATGCGGGCTTTCGCGAGATTTTCTCCGGGTCGCCGATCAAGCGGATCGGGCGCGACCGGATGGTGCGCAATGCGGCGATCGCGGCGGGCAATAGCGGCGACCTGCGGCTGGTCGACCGGCTGCGGCCGCTGACATCCGATCCCGATCCGGTGGTGGCGGAAGCGGCCGAATGGGCGCTAGGCCAATTGCTCAGCGCTGCTGGAGCGTAGCCGCGCAGGAAGCGTGGTCGACGTCTGTGCCGGCGGGCGTGCGGGCATCGACATGGGTCACCACCGGCTCCTTCCCCTTGCCGGGCGAATAGAGATAGGCGTCGAGCACGCAGCGACCATTGGCGAATTGCAGCTTGCGCACGGTCGTTTCGCGAATGTCGAGGCGCGGCGTGCCGAACATCTGGGTCAGGCGCTTGGCATCCATGCCCATCAGCGGGCCGGTCTTGGTGAAGGCGCTGGCCGGCGGACCGGCGGGCGGCGGGGTGTAACTGGTGGCGGGCGGGACGACGCCGCCACAGGCCGCGAGCGGCAGCGACAGGAGCGCGGCGAGCGCGAAACGGGGCGACATCAGACCGGCTTCCTCTTGGACCCTAGCAACATGTGGACCGCCATAGCCGCGCTCCAGATCGGCGCAAGCAGGTTGACCAGGGGAATGAGGAAGAGAAGCGCCGAAACGAGGCCCATGAGCCACCGGTTGCCACGGCCGATCGGCGGCAGGGCGGGATGGCGCGGCTCGACCATGTCGGCAAGGTCGCGGCCGAGCAGATAGGCGTTCACCGCCAGGAACAGCCCGATCGTGCCGACCCCCGTCACCAGTAGCAGCACATAGCCCGGCAGCGCCACCAGGTTCCAGCCCAAGGTGCGACCAACCGACCGCAACGCATAATGGAAGCTGCGCGCATAGCCCACCGGCCTGCCCAGAGCCTGTGGATAAGTATCGCGCTCCACCGCCTCGATCACATCGTCGGCGAACAGGCCCATGACCAGCATAGCGATGGTGCGGAACAGCAGCCAACTGGCCGCGATCATGGCAAGGCCGGTGGCAGCCGCCTCCGCCATGCCGCCCCAACCGTCGCCCTCGCCCCAGCCGAAATGCAGGCGCGTGGCGTGAAAGGCCGCCCATAGGCCGACGCCCAGCAGGGCGAAAAGCAATAGGGTCAGCGCCAGCGTCTTGACCAGCAGCCGGCGGGCCGCGGCGTGGAAGATCAGGGGGAAGGCGCGCAGCGCCGCGGTGATGATCATGGCCCGATATCCTGCGCCCCGACGCGCCCGTCAATCAGCAGCGTTGCGCCCCGCGCCCCGGACCGGTAGAGACGGCCCAATTTACCGCTATTTTCCCATCATCTTTCACAGGAGCTCGCGTGACTTCTTCCCCCACGCTTGACGTTGTCGCGATCGGCAATGCCATTGTCGACGTTCTGGCCCGCAGCGACGACGCCTTCCTGGCGCAGCATGCGCTGACCAAGGGCGGCATGCAGCTGATCGACGCCGAAATGGCCGAAACCCTTTATGCCGACATGCCCCAGGCCAAGGAAATCAGCGGCGGTTCGGCCGCCAACACGCTGGCCGGCCTCGCCGCGCTGGGCGCCAAGTGCGGCTTCATCGGCCAGGTCAATGACGACCAACTGGGTGCGGTGTTCGCCCATGACGTGCGCGCGCTGGGCATCAAGTTCGACACGCCGGTGATGCAGGGCGACATCCCGACCGCCCGCTGCCTGATCCTGGTGACGCCGGACGCGCAGCGCACCATGAACACCTTCCTGGGTGCCTCGCAGTTCCTGCCCGAAGCGGCGCTGGACCTGGAGCTGATTCAGTCGGCCCGCATCCTGTATCTGGAAGGCTATCTGTGGGATCCCGAGCAGCCGCGCGCCGCGATGCGCGCCGCGATCGACGCCGCCCGCAATGCCGGCCGCAAGGTCGCCTTCACCCTGTCCGACAATTTCGTGATCGACCGCCATCGCGCCGACTTCATCGACCTGATCGAACAGGGGCTGATCGACATCCTCTTCTCGAACGAGGGCGAAATCCAGTCGCTGGCGCAGGTCGATGATTTCGATGCAGCGCTGGCCCGCTTCGCCGACAAGGTGCCGGTGCTGGTGTCGACCCGCAGCGAAAAGGGCGCGGTCGCCATCGTCGATGGCGTGCGTCACGAGGCGCCGGCTGCGCCCGTCAGCCAGATCATCGACACCACCGGCGCGGGCGACCTGTTCGCCGCCGGCTATCTGGCCGCGCATCTGGAAGAGCGCAGCGTCGAGGATTGCCTGGCGCTGGGCGCGGCGGCGGCGGCCGAGGTCATTTCGCACTGGGGCGCGCGTCCCGAGGAAGATCTGAACCTGATCCGCGCCAAGCTGTTCGCCTGATCGCGACAGACACTGACAAAAAAGCCCGCCTCTCCGGTCGAGAGGCGGGCTTTTTTATGGGGCGGATCAGGCCGCGTTCTTCTGCTTGCGGAACAGGGCGCGGTCGTCCGGGCCGAAGCCCCAGCGCCAGATGACGAAGCCATAGGCGCCCAGAATCGCCCAGACACCGACCGCCAGTTCGACCCATTCGAAGCGCGCCGGCAGGGCGACGAAGGCCGCACCGACGATGCAGGCGACGCCCGAGGCGCTGAGCAGGGGCCAGCGCCAGGCATTGACGCGGGCGTGGAGCAGGCTGGAGAGCAGCCGCGCCTTGACGAAGGCGCCAGCGCCGAGCGCGATGCAGAGGCCCAGAGCGGGCGCGGCGGCCAGTTCCTGCGGCGTGAGGCCGAAGCGCTTGCCGAGCAGGATCAGGCCGAAGCTGAGCGCGGCCTGCAACGCGATCATGCTGAGCGAGATCATCAGATTGCGGTGGCGGGCAATATAGACCAGCGCGGATTCGCTGACCACGGCGGTTGCGGCCACCACTTCGGCCAGCAGCAGGAAGGCGAGCGCGCCGGTGCCGCCGACGAAATGCGGACCAACCAGGCCCATGACGGCCTCACCCGGAATGCCGAGCGCCAGCGCGATGCCGGCCTGCGCCGCGATGATCCAGAAGCCGACCTGGCTGACCTGGCGCGCGATCGCCGCCAGATTGCCCTCGGCAAGGTTGCGGGTGATGACCGGGCCAAGGATCGGATCGAAGCTGGTCTTGAGTTTCTGCGGCAGCGAGGCGACCTGCTGCGCAACATAATAGATGCCGACGATCGCCGGGCTGACGAACAGGCCCAGGATCGCCATGTCGAGCCGACGCGAGCCCCATTCGACGCCATCCGCCGCGGCGAGCGGCAGGTTGCGGCGGGCGAGGCGCCAGAGCCGCCCGGCATCGGGACGCCAGCCATGCGGCCGGCCATAATGACGCCACATCGGGATGATCGAGGCGATCATCGCCGCGACCATCGATACGACATAGGAGAGGATCAGGCCGTCGCGCAGCGAATAATAAGCGAAACCGAAGGCCCCGATGCTGATCGCCCAGGGTTCAATGATCGAGCGCGCGCGGACCGTGGCGCCGATGTCGAAGCGATAGGCGCAGGCGGCAAGCGCCACGTCGGAGGTCGCAACGGCGATGACGATCAGCGCCAGCAAGCGGTCGAGCCCGTTGATGCCGCTATTGGGGAACATCGCCTGGGGGAAGGCGATCAACAAGCCGGCACCCAGCAGCGACGCGATCAGCGTCACCACCATCGCGTCGGTCACGACATGGCTGTGCGGCCGTTCGGTCTGGGCGAGCGCGCCGGCAAGACCGCGCTTGAGACCCAGCGTCGCGATCTGGGCGACGAATTCCACCACCAGCACGGCATAGGCGAAGCGCCCCAGCGCATCGGCGCCATACCAGCGGCCGGCGATGAACAGGAAAGGCAGGCGCGCGGCGAGGCGCAGCAGGAAGCCGAAGACGTTGGTGCGTCCGCCCTTGGCCAGGGCGGCGATGTCATCCTTCTGTTCGGCAGGGGTCGCCTGCGCGGTCACAGGACCCTGGTCCCCCTCGATTGTCATGCTCATGTCTATAGGCGATCTATTGTGTCGCGGCGATGCTTATTCAGGCCGCAGCGGACGCGCCAGCAGCGCGTCGATGACCTGTGCCAATGGTGCGGCGTCGCCGAGCAGGGCACAGACGGCTTCCACCACCGGCATTTCGACGCCGGCCGCGCGGGCCGCATCACGCAGCACCGGCGCGGTGTGCGCCCCTTCGGCCACGGTGCGACGGTTGGAGAGGAGGTCGGCGGCGGCCTGCCCCTCGCCCAGCCCCTTGCCGAGCGAGAAGTTGCGCGAATTGGTGGAGGAACAGGTGAGGACGAGATCGCCCAGGCCCGACAGGCCGCCCAGCGTTTCGGCGCGGGCGCCGCGGGCGAGACCGAAGCGGGTCATTTCGGCAAAGCCCCGGCTGATGAGCGAGGCGCGCGCATTGAGGCCGAGGCCGGCCCCTTCCGACACGCCGCAGGCGATGGCGAGCACATTCTTGACCGCGCCGCCGATTTCCGCGCCGACGACATCATCCGACAGATAGGGGCGGAAGGTCGGCCGGGCGATGCGCGCCGCCAGCTTTTCGACCAGCGCCGGATCGGCGCAGGCGAAGGTGACGGCGGTCGGCAGGCCCTTTGCCACTTCATGGGCGAAGGTCGGGCCGGAGAGGACAGCGATCGGCGAGCTTGGCTGCGCCTGCGCCGCGACTTCCGACATCAACAGGCCGGTGCCCGCCTCTATCCCCTTGGAACAGAGGACCAACGGCACGCCGGCCGGCGCCTGCGCCACGACGCTGCGCAGATGCTGGGCCGGGCTGACCACCAGGATCAGGTCGCGATCGGCCAGGTCCGACAGGACACCGGTCGCCCGGATCGAGGGCGAAAGCGGCAGGCCGGGCAGATAGAGCGGATTTTCATGGGCGCCGTTGATCGCGTCGACCACATCGGCTTCCAGCGCCCAGAGGCGCACATCCTGCCCGTCGGCCGCCAGCAACTGCGCCAGCGCGGTGCCCCAGGCGCCTGCTCCGATGACTCCCGCCTTCATGCCTTCACTCCTGCTCCACGCGCCTTTTCCGCCGTCGGATCGAGCGGCCAGCGCGGCCGGGCGGGGATGGTGAGATCGTCGGTCATGCCGGCCGCATAGCGCTCCGCGCCGGCCCAGGCGATCATCGCCGCATTATCGGTGCAGAGCCACAAGGGCGGCGCGACGAAGGGCAGGCCATGATCCTGCGCCAGCGTGGTCAATGCTCCACGCACCGACTGGTTGGCGGCGACGCCGCCAGCGACGACCAGCGCGGTCACGCCTTCGCTCGCGGCGAGCGCGCGGCGGGTGCGATCGAGCAGGCAGTCGATCACCGCCTGCTGGAAGCTGGCGGCGATATCCTCCACCGCATATTGGCCCGACTGCGCGGCGCGCATCACCGCGCTCTTGAGGCCGGCGAAGGAGAAATGGGGTTCATCGGTGCCGACCAGCGGACGCGGCAGCGGCACGGCGCGCGGATTGCCCTGCGCCGCCGCCTTTTCCACCGCCGGACCGCCAGGGAAGCCGAGGCCGAGCAGCTTGGCGGTCTTGTCGAAGGCTTCACCAGCAGCGTCGTCGATCGTGGTGGCGAGGCGGCGATACTGGCCGACGCCATCCACCCTGAGCAGTTGGCAATGGCCGCCCGACACCAGCAGCAGCAGATAGGGGAATTGCAGATTCTGGTCGGCGAGGCGCGGCGAGAGCGCATGCCCCTCCAGATGATTGACCGCGACCAGCGGCTTGCCGGCGGCATGGGCGAGCGCCTTGCCGGTGACAAGGCCGACCATCACGCCGCCGATCAGGCCGGGGCCGGCGGTGGCAGCGATGACATCGACATCGGCCAGCGTCATCTTTGCGTCGGCCAGTGCCGCCTCGACCAGCGGGGCCAAAGCCTCGACATGGGCGCGGGCCGCGATTTCGGGCACGACGCCGCCATAGGGGCGGTGCGCGTCTTCCTGCGTGGCGAGGCGATGGGCCAATATCTGCCCGTCAGCCGTCACCAGCGCCGCCGCGGTTTCGTCGCAGCTTGATTCCAGGCCGAGGATGATGGTCATTGCCGCTTCCATCTAGTGCCCGTGGCCATTAGAGCAAGCCGCTTATGAAAAGACCCGAACGACCGTTGCGCCTTGGCACCAGGGGATCGCCGCTTGCGCTGGCTCAGGCCCATATGACCGCGCAGGCGCTGCGCGACGCCCATGGCTGGGATCAGGACGCCATCACCACCGTCATCGTCCAGACCAGCGGCGACCGGATCCAAGACCGGGCGCTGGCGGAAATCGGCGGAAAAGCGCTGTGGACCAAGGAGCTGGACCGGGCGCTGGCAGAGGGCGAGATCGACTGCGCCGTCCACAGCATGAAGGATGTCGAGACGATCCGACCCGATGCGATCCGCATTGCCGCGATGCTGCCGCGCGCCGATGTGCGCGACCGGCTGGTCGGCGCGGAAAATTTTGCCGCGCTGCCGCCGCAGCCGATCGTCGGCACCAGTTCGCCGCGCCGCGCCGCGCAGGTGAAGCGACTGCGCCCCGATGCGCAGATCATCCTGTTCCGCGGCAATGTTGCCACCCGGCTGGCCAAGCTGGAAGCCGGCGAGGCCCATGCGACTTTGCTCGCCGCCGCCGGGCTCGACCGGCTGGGCCAGGCGGACATTGGCGCCACGGTCGAGGTCGACACCATGTTGCCGGCGCCGTCGCAGGGGGCGGTCGGCATCGAGACGCTGGCCGACAATGACGCCATGCGGGGCTGGCTGGCGGCGATCAACCATCGCGACACATTCGATTGCGTGATGGCTGAACGCGCGGTGCTGCGGGGCCTGGGCGGCACCTGCCATTCGCCGATCGCGGCGCTGGCGCTGCTGGAGGGCGGGCAGATTCACCTGCGCGCCGAGATCATCAGCCCGGAAGGGGACGAGACGGTGCGGGACGAGGCACGGCTGGCGCGCGGCGATTTCGACGCGGCCGAGGCGATCGGCCGGGGCCTGCTGGAGCGGGCAAGCCCAGCGCTGCGCAGCCTGTTCGAGGGGTGAGACCGCTCATCATCCTGCGGCCCGCGCCCGGCGCCGGCAGGACGGCGGACAAGGCGATGGCCATGGGGCTGGCGGTGCGGCTGTGTCCGCTGTTCGCGGCCGAGGCACTGGCCTGGACGCCGCCACCCGCTGAGGATTTCGATGCGCTGCTGGTGACGAGCGCGCAGACGGTGCGATTCGGCGGGGTTGCGCTGCAGGCCTATCGCGCCTTGCCGACCTATGCCGTGGGCGCGGCGACGGCCGAGGCGCTGCGGGAAGCGGGATTTGCCGATCCGGTCGCGGGGCATGGCGATGCCAGCGCGATCGCCGCGCGGATCGCGGCCGACGGGCACCGCACACTGCTGCACCTGTCGGGAGAGGCGGTGGCGCCGATGGACGCGGGGCCGCTGCGGGTGACGCGCGCGCCGGTCTATCGGATGATGCCCCTGCCCTGCGATCCGCTGGACCTGAGCGGTGGCGTGCTGCTGGTCCATTCTGCGGCCGCCGGCGCCCGGTTGGCGGAGATATTAGCCGAAAATCAGCGCGCAACCAGCGACGTGGTGGCGATAAGCCCGGCCGCGCTTGCCGCCTGCGGCAGCGGATGGGGCAGCGCGCAGGCCGCCGACGCACCCAATGATGCGGCGGTACTGGCCCTCGCCCGTCGATTGTGCGAATGAAACCGCGGTCGCAAACGAGAGAGACTTGATGAACGAGCAGGAGAGTGTGGAAATTCAGCAGGAAACGCCGCCGCCCGCGCGCCGACGCACATCCTGGCTGACGCCCGTGCTGCTGCTGTTCGCGTTTCTGATCGGCATCGGCGTCACCATCTGGGCGATGCCGCAGATCGAACGGCGCTGGGGCCAGGACGAGGCGGCGGCGCCCGCCCTGCCTGCGCCGCTGCTGGGCAGCAACGCCATCCCGTCGGGCCGTCCGCTGACGGCGGATGCCGCGCAGATGCTCGACGCCCGCGTGATCCAGCTGGAGGAGCGGCTCAACCGCATCACCGTCGAGGCGCAGGCCGCGTCGGGCAATGCCGCGCGCGCCGAAGGGCTGCTGGTCGCCTTTGCCGCCCGCCGCGCGCTCGATACCGGCGCCCCGCTCGGCTATGTCGAGGGGCAGTTGCGGCTGCGCTTCGGCCAGGCCCAGCCCCGCGCCGTCGCCACCATCATCAATGCCGCGCGCGAGCCGGTGACGCTCGCCGACCTGCGCGCCGGCCTGGTCGATGTCGCCGATCGCGTCACGTCCCCGCCGGCCGATGCCAGCTGGTGGGACAGCTTCGAGCATGAGGCCCGCGAGCTGATCATCATCCGCAAATCCTCCACCCCCTCGCCGCGGCCGCAAATGGCGATGCAGCGGGCGCTGCGCTATATCGACGCCAGCCGGGTCGGCGCGGCACTGGCCGAAGTGGAGCGCATGCCCGATCGCGCGGCGGCCGATCGCTGGATGCAATACGCCCGCCGCTATCTGGAGGCGCGCCGGGCACTCGACCTGATTGAGACGGCGGCGATATTGGAGCCGCGCCAGCTACGCACGACCGAGGGCGCCAGCGTCGCCCAGACATCGCCCCTCGCCCCCTGAGCTTCATTTCCTGAGACATACCGTTCATCGCTTGCGATGAAACCCATGGACGCACCCTGCGTTTGTCACGAGAATGTCACCTTTTCCGCCCGGTTCAGGACAGAGTCTCTCGTGCCACCCTATGCCGATGCCATTGCCAGCTTCTGGAAGGGCCGCCTTGCCAGCGGTCCGCGCGCGTCCGCGCGCCCGTCGCTGTCGCATCTGCTGGGCAATGCCTCGGTGCCGTTCGACATCAACCGGACCAAGGCCCAGGCCGAACAACTGAGCCGCGCGATTCGCGGCGACGGGCGACACGTCCTGCTGGTGCCCGGCCTGATGGCGTCGGAACATCGCATGGAGCCGCTGCGCGCGATCCTCAACGCGGCGGGCTATCAGGCGCATGGCTGGGACATGGGCCGCAATTTCGGACCGCGCGCCGACACGCTGGAGAAGATCGACGCCCGCGTCGATGCGATCCGCCGGACAAGTGGCAAGCCGGTGACTTTGGTCGGCTGGAGCCTGGGCGGCCTTTATGCGCGCGAATATGCCAAGTTCGCGCGATCCAAGGTTGGCGGCGTGGTAACGATGGGTACGCCCTTTTCCGGCGATCCGCGCGCCAACCATGCCTGGCGCCTCTATCAGCTCGTGTCGGGCTTCCCGGTCGACACGCCCCCCTTCCCCTGCACCCGCGAGGAGAAGCCGCCGGTGCCGACCGTGGCACTCTGGTCGCAGCGCGACGGCGTGATCCTGCCCGAATGCGCAAGAGGCCGCGCCGGCGAGCGCGACCGCGCAATCGAGGTCGATTGCACCCATATGGGCTTCGCCGCAGCGCCGGAGGGGATCTTGGCCGTCGGCAAGGCGCTGGAGATGATGGCCGCCTGAACGGTCAGTAACGGACTGGTTCGCCCTCCACCGTCAGCAGGCTGGGATCGGTCAGCCGCACATGGGTTTGATAATAATATTTTTCGGTCGGCCGGCCATCCGCCAGAAAATGAATTTTCACCCGCTTCGCTTCGCCGCGGACCGCGATGGTCTTGCCCGTCAGATATTGATCGAGTTCCGCACCGAAACGCTGTGCCAGTGCATCGGCCATGGCGCCGGGAATGGCGATCGTCAGGTTGCGGGGATCGCGATAATCCTGCTGAGAATTAAGATAGAACCAGCCGCCCTGGCGCCCAGCGGCGCGGACGGGCAGCTCGAACACCCCCTTCACCCCATCGGGGGCGACAGCCGCGGCATTCATCACCGCCTGTTCGGGAAAGATATTATAGGAAGCAGACGGCGCTGCGGCTCCCATGAGCAGCAGGCCGGACGACAGGATGAGAGCATAACGCATCAGGCTGGCCTCCAGAATGGTCCGGTCCGGCCAGCCTAACCCGATCAACCGGCCACCGCCAGCCTCTTCAACGCCTCGTCCCGGCCGATCAGGGGCAGGAGTTGGCCCATGTCGGGGCCGTGGTCCAGGCCGGTGAGGGCGCGGCGCAGGGGTTGGAACAGGGTCTTGCCCTTGCGGCCGGTTTCTTCCTTGAGTGCGCCGGTCAGCGTGCGCCAGATGTCGGCGTCGAAGGGGACGGCGGACAGGATGCGATGGGCGGCGGCGAGGAAATCGCGGTCTTCATCGGCTACCTCCGGCCCGTCGATCGGGCCGGTGACGATCTGCCACCAGTCGGCGGCGCCCGCGACCGTCTCCAGATTGGGGCGGATCGCGGCCCAGGCGGCGGCGTCCATGCCCGCGGGCAGGCGGTCGGCAACCGCTTCATAAGGAAGCGCGTGAACGATCTTCTGGTTGAGGCTCGCCAGTTCGGCTTCGTCGAAGCGCGCGGGGGCGCGGCCGAAATGGGCGAAGTCGAACGTCTCGATCAGCGGCGCACGGTCGGCGAAGGGCTCGATCGGCTGCGAGCTGCCGAGACGGGCGAGCAGCGACGCGATCGCGGCCGGCTCCAGACCGATCTCGCGGAAATGGGCGACGCCGAGCGAGCCGAGCCGCTTGGACAGCTTGCCCTCGCTGCCGGTCAGTAGCGCTTCGTGCGCGAAGGCAGGGAGCGACGCGCCGAGCGCGCTGAACATCTGGATCTGGGTCGCGGTGTTGGAGACATGATCCTCGCCGCGCAGCACATGGGTGACGCCCATGTCGACATCGTCGATCACCGAGGGGAGCATGTAGAGCCATGAGCCATCGGCGCGGCGGATCACCGGGTCGGACAGCAATTTGGGGTCGAAGCGCTGCTCGCCACGGATCAGGTCGGTCCAGACGATCGGCTGCTCATGATCGAGCTTGAAGCGCCAGTGCGGCGTGCGCCCTTCGGCTTCATAAGCGGCGATCTGATCCGGGGTCAGCGCCAGGGCGGCGCGATCATAGACCGGCGGCAGGCCGCGGCCCAGCAGCACCTTGCGGCGCAGTTCCAGTTCCTGCTGGGTTTCATAGGCGGGGTAGACATGGCCCGAGGCCTTGAGCGCCGCGAACCGCGCTTCATAGAGAGCGAAGCGTTCGGACTGTTTTTCCTCGCCGTCCCAGTCGAGGCCGAGCCAACGCAGATCAGCCTTGATCGAGTCCGCATATTCGGGGCGCGAGCGCTCCAGATCGGTGTCGTCGAGGCGCAGCAGGAAACGGCCACCGGATTTGCGCGCCCACAGCCAGTTATGGAGCGCGGCGCGGATATTGCCGACATGGAGATGGCCGGTCGGCGACGGGGCGAAGCGGGTGATGACGGTCATAAATCCGGTCCTGAACCCGTTCGGTTCGAGCTTGTCGAGAACAGTTCTCGACGACGCTTCTCGACACGCTTGAAGCGGCTCGAACCGAACGGCCTGAATTACTTATACGCTGCGGAAGGCGTTGGTGATCGGGTAGCGGCGGTCGCGGCCGAAATTGCGGATACCCAGCTTCACGCCGGGCGGCGACTGGCGACGCTTATATTCGGCGATGTAGAGCAGATGCTCGATCCGGGTGACGACCGCCTTGTCGAAGCCGCGCTCGACCAGCTGGGCCACCGACAATTCCTCCTCGACCAGGCCATAGAGGATCGGATCCAGCACCTCATAGGGCGGCAGGCTGTCCTCATCCTTCTGATTGTCGCGCAGTTCGGCGCTGGGCGGCTTGCTGATGACGCGTTCGGGCATCACCGGGCCGGCCGGGCCGAAGCCTTCGCCGAGCGAGGGCATATTGTCGTTGCGCCAGCGGCAGAGGTCGAACACCGTCGTCTTGTACGCGTCCTTCAACACCGAATAGCCGCCCGCCATGTCGCCATAGATGGTGGCATAGCCGACCGACATCTCGCTCTTGTTGCCGGTGGTCAGCAGCATATGGCCGAACTTGTTGGAGAGGGCCATCAGGGTGAGGCCGCGAATGCGCGACTGGATATTCTCTTCGGTGAGGTCGCGCGCCTTGCCCTCGAACACCGGGGCCAGCATCGTGTCGAAGGCGGAAACCGCCGGTTCGATCGGGATGGTGTCATAGCGGACGCCGAGCAGGCGGGCGCATTCAACCGCGTCATCCAGGCTTTCCTGGCTGGTGAAGCGCGAGGGCATCATCACGCACCACACCCGGTCGGCGCCCAGCGCATCGACCGCAACGGCGGCGGACAAGGCGGAATCGATGCCTCCCGACAGGCCCAGGACGACGCCGGGGAAGCGGTTGCGGTTCACATAGTCGCGCAGGCCCAACACCATCGCATTATAGATGTCGGCCGGGCGCGGATCGAGTGCATGACGCTCGCCGGGCAGGCAGACCCACTGGCCGTCCCATTTCTCCCACTGGGTCAGCACCAGCTTTTCTTCCCAGTCGGGCAGTTGCTGGGCGATGGAGAGGTCGCCGTTCATGACGAAGGAGGCGCCGTCGAACACCAGTTCGTCCTGGCCGCCGACGCGGTTGAGATAGACGAGCGGCAGGCCGGTTTCGCGCACGCGGGTGCCGGCGACGACGTTCAGGCGGCGATCATCCTTGTCGACCTCGAACGGGCTGCCATTGGGGCTGATCAATATTTCCGCGCCCTCGGCTCGCAGATGGGCGGTGACGAAGGGGAACCAGATATCCTCGCAGATCGGCACGCCGATCTTCACGCCGCGAAACTCGATCGGCGCGGGCAGCGGGCCGGGCGCGAACAGGCGCTTTTCGTCGAACGTGCCGTAATTGGGCAGTTCGCGCTTCTGGCGGATCGCGGTGACGGCGCCATTTTCGATCAGGGCGACGACGTTGAACAGCACGCCCTGTGAGGCGACAACGGTGCCGACCAGCATCGCCGGGCCGCCATCGGCGCTTTCCTGCGCCAGCCGGTCGAGATGATAATTGGCCTGGTCGAGCAGGGCAGGCTTGAGCACCAGATCCTCGGGCGGATAGCCGATCAGTTGCAGTTCGGGATAGACGATCAGGTCCGCGCCCTTGGCGCGGGCGCGCCATTCCAGCATGGCGTCGGCATTGGCCCTGGGGTCGCCCATCGTCTGGGTCATCTGGGCGAGCGCGATCACGAGTTTGTCGGTCATGCACCGCGCCCTAGAGCATTTTGCCTATTTGCGAAAATGCTCTGTTTTCCGATGCCGCATTTTCGAACCGAACACCCGCTTCGCGCGTGTTCTGAAAATGCGGGGGCCATTTTGTCGCAGGGCGCAAAAGCGCCTTTCCACATGGGACATGCGCCGCTAAAGGGGCCGCGTTTCGCGCATCGTCATCAATTCGTCACGCCAATTAGCCTGGGGATTTTCGCCATGAAACTCATGACCGGCAATTCGAACAAGCCGCTCGCGGCCGCCATCGCCGACTATATCGAAATCCCCCTGACCGAGGCCAGCGTCCGCCGCTTTGCCGACGAAGAAGTTTTCGTGGAAATTCATGAGAATGTCCGCGGCGAAGACGTGTTCGTGATCCAGTCGACGGCCTATCCGACCAACGACAATCTGATGGAATTGCTGATCATGATCGATGCGCTCAAGCGCGCGTCGGCCAAGCGAATCACCGCCGTCGTCCCCTATTTCGGCTATGCCCGCCAGGACCGTAAGCCCGGCCCGCGCACGCCGATCAGCGCCAAGCTGGTCGCCAACCTGATCACCACCGCCGGCGCCGACCGCGTCCTCTCGGTCGATCTCCATGCCGGCCAGATCCAGGGCTTCTTCGATATCCCGACCGACAATCTGTTCGGCGCCCCGGTGATGTCGGCCGATATCCAGGCCCGTTTCGGCGACAAGAATATCATGGTCGTGTCGCCCGACGTCGGCGGCGTGGTGCGCGCCCGTGCGCTCGCCAAGCGGCTCGACAACGCCCCGCTCGCGATCGTCGACAAGCGCCGCGAGCGCGCCGGCGAGTCGGAAGTGATGAACATCATCGGCGACGTGAAGGGCCGTTTCTGCATCCTGATCGACGATATCGTCGATTCGGCCGGCACGCTGTGCAACGCCGCCGCCGCGCTGAAGGCACAGGGCGCCGAGGAAGTCGTCGCCTATGTCAGCCATGGCGTGCTGTCGGGCGGTGCGGTCGCCCGTGTCGAGGCGTCGGAACTGCTGGAACTGGTCATCACCGACTCGATCCAGGGCACCGATGCGGTGAACGATGCCAAGCGCATCCGCCACCTGCCGATCGCCCCGCTGCTGGGCGAAGCGATCAAGCGCATCGCCGACGAAAGCTCGGTGTCGAGCCTGTTCGACTGATCGCGACAATGGGGGGAGGCAGCCGGTCGGTTGCCTGTCCTTTGGCGGTCACAGACCCACGCCGGTCGAGCCTCGCTCGGCCGGCGTTGTCGTATTTGACGTCAGTGCGTCGGGAACAGGATGATCGGCAGGGCGAAGACGAGGGCCAGGCCGGAGACGATGCGCTGGCCGCGCGAGATGCCCAAGGGCAGGTCGCGCCAGACCATCGGGCAGGCGAGCAGGGCGAAGACGACGAGGATGTTGGAGATCGCCACCGATCCGCCGATCGGCATGTCCTGCCGCAGCGCGAGGCCCGCGAACAGGCAGATGAAGCTCAAGATCCAGCCAACCAGCGCCATGACGGCCCCCTTTCCCTTGGGAGGCTAGAACGGCACGGTTTCCAAAAGCTTAATCACCGTCTTCGGGGATAGGCTCCCAGGGATCATAGCTGCCGAAGCTCCACACATTCCCCTCGGGATCGAGCGCGGTATAGCCGCGCCCCGGATAGCCCGGATTGTCATGCGGTTCGTCGACCACCACCGCGCCTTCGTTGCGGGCATGGAGGCAATGGGCGTCGACATCGGGCACGACCATGTAGACGCAGGCGGTGATGCCGCCGAGGTCGCGGACCGTCGACCAGGTGTAGAGCGACTCGCCCTCCATATCCTTGACGCTGCCCAGCATCACCATGCCCTCGCCCAGCACCAGCTGGGCATGATGGATGATGCTGTTGTCGAGATCGTCGGGATAGACGGCATGCCGCTCGAAGCCGAAGGCGGCGCACAGGAAATCGATGGCGGCGGGCGCATCGGCATAGCGCAGGCACGGGATGACGGGTGAACCGGGCATCTTTCCTCTCTCCTTTCGGTGAATCGGGCCTTCGGTGAATCAGGATGGCGAAGTCTGGACCTTGATCGCTTCAGGCTGAACCGGCCCGACGTGTGAATCAAGGCCCAGAATCACAGAATAGCGCCCGATCCCCGCCATCGATGAAGGCGGCAAGCGCTCCCCCCTCAGATGATCGGGCTCTAGCCTAGCGCGCGCCGACCGGCTAGGCGAAGGGGCATGACGACCCGCGATGACCTGGCCCTTGCCAACCGCCTTGCCGACGCCGCCGGCGCCGCCATCCGCCCCTTTTTCCGCGCGCGCTACGATCTGGAGATCAAGGCCGACAAGTCGCCGGTGACGGAGGCCGACCGCGCCGCCGAAGCCGCGATCCGCGCGATCCTGGAAAAGGAACGGCCGAACGACGGCATCATCGGCGAGGAATATGGATCGGTCCGCACCGATGCCGAGCGGGTGTGGATATTGGATCCGATCGACGGCACGCGCAGCTTCATCGCCGGGCGGCCGATCTTCGGCACGCTGATCGCGCTGACGCAAGGCAGCTGGCCGACGATCGGCATCATCGACCAGCCGATCGCGCAGGAACGCTGGGCCGGGATGAGCGGCCAGCCCACCACCTTCAACGGCAAGCCGGTGCGCACCCGCGCCTGCAAGGCGCTGGAAGGCGCCGGCATCGCCACCACCAGCCCGCATCTGTTCGCGCAAGGTGACGTGCCCCATTATATGGCGCTGGTCGGCGCCGTGTCGGGCGGATCGCCGCGGCAGGGGCCGGTCTATGGCGGCGACTGCTATAATTATGGCCTGCTGGCCTCGGGCTTCCTCGACATCGTCATCGAATCCGGGCTGCAAAGCTATGACTTCGCCGCTCTGGTGCCGGTGGTCGAGGGCGCGGGCGGCCTGATGTGCGACTGGAATGGCGAGCCACTGACCGCCGACAGCGAAGGCCATGTGCTGGCGCTGGGCGATCCGGCACGGCTGGAGGATGTGCTGGAGGCGATCCACGGCGCGGGTGACGCGCATGACCATGAGCATCATCACGATCATTGAGTGTGAGTTATGAAGCGCAGGTCAGTGATCCGAGCTTTGGGATTGGCGCTTCCATTTGCCTTGGCAATCGGAGGATGTGATCACCGGCTGCCGTTTTCGCCTGAGCTCTTCGAAAAGGCGAAGAAGCAGTGTGGTGCGCGGGATGCCTATATTTTGCCGGATTATCCGAAAGCCATCGCCTTTCACGGCGCTTCGGTCGATCATGAAAAGCAGGCCAAGTGCCTGAAGGACAAATTGCGAGAGACGGATATGGAGCAAATCATCCTGATCAGCTCGCAAATGTACGTCACTCCTTAATCCCCCGCCAACGCATCCCTGACGGCAGCATCGTAGAGGGCGCGATTGTCTTCGTCGAAGCAGACGAAGAGGATTTGGTCGAAGGCGTCGGGATCGCGGTGCAGCACCTCGACCACGGCGCGGGCGGCGACCTTGGCTGCTTGCGCCTTGGGGTAGCCATAGACGCCGGTCGAGATTGCCGGGAAGGCGACCCTGCGCAGGCCATGATGGCGGGCGAGCGAGAGGCTGTGGCTGTAGCAGCTGGCGAGCAGGTCGCGCTCGCTTTGATTGCCGCCCTGCCAAAGCGGGCCGACGCTGTGGATGACGTAGCGGGCCGGCAGCCGATAGCCGCGCGTGATCCGCGCCTCGCCGGTCGGGCAGCAGCCGATGCCCCGACATTCCTCCAGCAGGTCCGGCCCGGCGGCGCGGTGGATCGCGCCATCCACGCCGCCGCCGCCGAGCAGGCTGTTATTGGCAGCGTTGACGATCGCGTCGACCGCGCAACGGGTGATGTCGCCCGTCACTACCTCCCAGCGCGTCGTCCCGACCATCATCGCGTCAGTCCCTGATCGGCCCGCCGATCGACCAGACATGGCCGAAGGGATCGGTGAGCTGGCCATAGCGGGCGCCCCAAAACTGATTGTCGATCGGGAAGCGGATCGCCCCGCCGGCGGCCACCGTGCGATTCCACCAGCGATCGGCATCGTCCACTTCCAGATGCAGCGTGACCGCCGCCGGCTTTTCCGCCGTGGCACCGCCGCACATTTCGGGAAAATGATCGTTCAGCATCAGCCCGCCATCATTGACCGTCAGATGGGCGTGCATGATCCGCGTGCTATCCTCTTCCAGATGGCGGCTCTGTTCGGTGGCGCCGAAGGCAGCGGTGTAGAAGGCGATGGCGTCGGCGGCCTTGCCGTCGGCGATGGTCAGATGGGGCGTGACCCCTGGCAGGACGAACGACGTGTCGCTCATGATCCTCTCCTCGCGTCGACCCCTGATCGAGTCGGCAGGGCCGCAGGATAGGCCCGACGCATGACGTTCAGAAGATGCCGAGAAACTTCTTGTCCTGCGTCTTCTTCTCGGCCTTGCTGCCCTTGCCCGCTTCATCCTTTGCGGTGGTGCCGCGGCCGACATCGTCGCGTGGCTTGCCGCCACGGGTGCGCTGGGCGGCAGCATCGGCGCCGGCCAGCACCGGGCCGCAGGCCGCTGCCTTGGCATCGCCGATATCGACGAAGGCGAGCGTCGCGGCGATCGGCGTGGCAACGATGCCCAGCGCCGCCGCTGCGCCGCCGCGCGCGATCAGGTCCGGGCTGATGACGTTGATCGACGGCCGGGCGAAATAGCCGCCAATGCCGACCGGCGACTGGCCGGAGAAGAGGCTGATCTTCTTACCGTCAGCGCGGAAGGCGAGATCGAGGCTTTCATTCCTGAACGAGAAGCCGCCCCGGCCGACCATCACATTCTTGCGCGTGTCGATCAGGATCGGGTCGGCCGCCGCCACGCCGTTGCGCACGGTGAAGGCGATCAGGCCGCAATTGATCTGCACCGGATCCTTCAGCTTCTTCTCGAACATCTTGGTGATGAAGGTGCCGACATCGATTTCCGACAGCTGGACATTGCGCGCCCACATGCTGCCCGCCGGCAGGATGACGGCGATGCGGCCATTGGCGGTGGCAAGCGAGTCATGGACGGTATCGCCCAGGCCCGTCATCTGCATCCGCGCCTTGACCATGCCGGTCGTACCCGATTGCTCGACGCCCCAGCGGGCAAGCAGCGTGCCCATCGGCGTGGGTGCCAGGCGGACGTCATAGCTCGTGCGCACCGGCTGGTTGCGGGCGTTGATCTCTATGTCCGACGCGACATGGCCGCCCGCCATGTCGAAGCTCAAAGGCGACAGGGTGAGCAGGCTATGGTCGAGCTTCACCGTCATAGCGGCGTTGGCGATCGGCACGTTGGGCGCGCGGATCGTCTTCACGCTGTAGCGGACATTGGCATCGAAATTGCGGATCGCCTCGATCCGCAGCGGCGCGTCGGGCAGCAGGCGCGGCGTGCCCTGCACGGTCGTGATCGCGCCCGCCCCGCCCTGTGCATCCAGCCTCTGCGGATCATAGCCGATGAAGGGGCCGACATCGATGATGTCGAGCCGCTGGGTCGCCAGATCGGCGTCGAGCAGCAGGCGATTATTGGGCAGCGACACGGTGAAGCGGCCGGCAAGGTCGGACGCGCCGAACCGGCCCTGCAAATGGGTGAAGCGCCACTCCTCGCCCGCCTTGGTCAGGGCCGAGGTGAAGCGATAATGGCGGGTGCCGGGGATGGCCACGCCCAGGAAATCGAACAAATGGCTGAGATTGGGCCCCTGCGCCACGACGCGCAGGTCGCTGCCCTCCAACTCGGTCGCGCCGGGCAGCGTGCCGGTAACCTCCAGCACGGTCGCGCCCGCCTGTGCCCGCAACGCCAGGCTGTTCTTGCCGCCGGTGACGGTGGCGTTGGGCGACAGCAGACCGCCCTTCAGGGTGAAGGGCTTGCCGCGCATCGTGCCGGTGCCGGACAGGCGGACATCGCTGGCGAAGCGGGTGTCCTGCGCCTTCACCGTCTCGAAGCCGATATCGGTCGAGAGCATCAGCACCGGATCGCGATAGCGCATCGTCGTGCCGGCGAGCAGCGCACGGCGGACGAGCGGCAGGGTCATCGGCTCGCCCTTGCGGTCGGGGTCGCCCAGCGTCCATGTATTATGCTGCCGGTCGCGCGACCATTCCAGGTCGGCGGCGGCACCCCGCAGTTCGAGCCATGGGACGCGATATCTGCTGCCGAAGATCAGGCTCAAGGGCGCGATCCGTGCATCGATCAGGTCGGCGCGCAGCAGGTCGGGCCGGCTGGCCCAGGGCAAATTGGCGATGCGCATGTCTTCGGCCCGGAACTTGATCGCGATCGGCGCGAAATAGAGCTGAAAGTCGCCGCCGACCTGCACCTGCCGCTCCAGCCGGGCGGACAGGATGCGCTCGAACGGTCCCTTGAGGAACCGCCCCTTGGTGATGAACAGGATCAGCCACAGGGCGAAGATTATGCCGATGATCCACAATAGGATGCGCGCCGGCAGCGGCAGGCGCCGCCAGCGGTCGCGCGCGCGGCGAAGATGCGCACTCGCGCCACCGGGCTGGGCGGGCTTGGACGCGCTGGGCGGCACAGGTTCGACATCGGCCATGGCGGGGTCAACGCGGGCATGCCGCCTTTGGGTCCGAATCGCTTGCTTTTGCGGGCGCGGCCGACTATGGGCCGCCCTTCGCGATATTCAGTGAGACCGCCCGGCTAACTAGGGCTGCCGTGGCTGTCTGTAATCGTCGCGCCAAACAAGGAGACGAAAATGCCCAAGCTCAAGACCAAGAGCGGTGTGAAGAAGCGCTTCAAGTTCACCGCTTCCGGCAAGGTCAAGCACGGCGTCGCTGGCAAGCGTCACCGCCTGATCTCGCACAACGCCAAGTATATTCGCCAGAACCGTGGCACTTCCGTGCTGTCCGATGCCGACGTGGCTCACGTCCGCCTCTGGGCACCCTACGGCCTGAAGTAAGGAGTAGAGGACAATGGCACGCGTAAAACGTGGTGTAACCACCAAGGCGAAGCATAAGAGGATTTTGGTTCAGGCGAAGGGCTATTATGGCCGTCGCAAGAACACGATCCGCGTCGCTCGCCAGGCCGTCGAAAAGGCCGGCCAGTACGCTTATCGCGACCGCAAGGTCAAGAAGCGCACTTTCCGTGGCCTGTGGATCCAGCGCATCAACGCGGGTGTCCGCGCTGAAGGCCTGACCTATTCGCAGTTCATGCACGGCCTGAAGCTGGCCGGCGTCGAGCTGGACCGCAAGGTCCTGGCCGACATCGCGATGCACGAAGGCGAGGCGTTCAGCGCCATCATCGCCCAGGCCAAGGCTGCGCTGCCCGCAGCCTGAAGCTGATCGATCGTAGAGATCGTCAAAGGGGCGCCGGGGCAGAAGCCTTCGGCGCCCTTTTTGTTTTTCCTCGACCTCCGTTCGTTTCGAGCGTGTCGAGAAATGCCCGCACTGCGCGTGCCGCTTCTCGACTTCGCTCGAAGCGAACGGTGAAGGGAGCGCCTTGGAGAAGTGATCCCATGTCGCTGCATCTCTGGTGGTTATATGTCACGGCGGTCTTCCTGATCTCGGCCACGCCCGGCCCCAACATGCTGCATGTGATGACGCAGAGCATCGCCCATGGTCCGCGCAAGGCGCTGGTGACGATGGCGGGGCTGATGAGCGCCGTGCTGCTGTGCCTGATCGCGTCGGCGCTGGGCCTTGGCGCGCTGCTCAAGGCGTCGCCGCGCCTGTTCGACATATTGCGCTATGCCGGCGTCGCCTATCTCATCTGGCTGGGGATCAAGGCCTGGCGCGCGCCGGTCGGCACTGCCGACGGCGGCGATGCCGGCCCGGTCCGCTCCGCCCGTGCGCTGTATGCGACCGGCCTGCTGACCGGCCTGTCCAACCCCAAGCTCATCATCTTCGCCGCCGCGCTCTTCCCCCAGTTCATCGACCTGGCCCGCCCCTTCTGGCTGCAGCTGGCAATCCTGATCGTCAGCTTCGTGGTGATCGAAAGCTTCTGGTACTCGGTCTATGCGCTGGGCGGCCTGCGCCTCGCCCGCTGGCTGGCGCCCGCCAACCGGCAGAAGCTGTTCAACCGCGGCACCGGCCTGATGTTCATCGGCTTTGGCGGCGCACTGCTGGGGGCAAGGGCTTAACCCCCAACTCCGTCATTCCCGCGAAAGCGGGAATCCATTTCCGGACAAGGCCAATGCAGCGAGACTTCGATCCGACAGTCTACATATTGGCCAGCCATAAAAATGGCACACTCTACGTCGGTGTCACATCAAACCTCGTGCAACGCCTGTATCAGCACCGTTCTGGCTTGATCGAAGGCTTCACCAGCGACTACGGGGTCAAGCGACTGGTCTGGTTCGAATGCGGCGCATCCATGGAGGAAGCAATCCGGCGCGAGAAGCAGATCAAGAAGTGGAACAGGCAATGGAAGATCGACCTGATCGAACGGAGCAATCCCGATTGGCGCGATCTGGCTATCGATTTGGGCTTTGAGCCATTGGACAGTCGGCGCATCGATTGAGCGTCAGGATGATTGGTTAGCGCGGGAGATGGATTCCCGCCTTCGCGGGAATGACGAATGATATGACCGAAATTAGCGCACTGAAAGCCGGCCTGATCGCCGACATCGAGGCTGCCGACACGCTGGACGCGCTGGAAGGGCTGCGCGTGGGCGCGCTGGGCAAGAATGGGGTCGTCACCGGCCTGTTGAAGACGCTGGGCGGCATGTCGCCCGAGGAGCGTCTGGAGAAAGGCCCGCCGATCCAGGATCTGCGCGAAAGCGTGACCGCCGCCATCGCCGACCGAAAGGCCGCGCTGGAGCAGGCCGCGCTCGACGCCCGCCTCGCTTCGGAAAAGGTCGACATGACCCTGCCCGCCGATCTGGGGCCGCAGGGCAGCGTCCACGCCGTCAGCCAGGTGATGGACGAGCTGGCGGAAATCTTCGCCGACCTCGGCTTCTCGGTCGCGACCGGTCCGGAGATCGAGGACGACTGGCATAATTTCACCGCGCTCAATATCCCGGAGACGCACCCGGCGCGCGCGATGCACGACACCTTCTACTTCCCCGACGAGGAAGGGCAGAAGAAGATGCTGCTGCGCACCCACACCTCGCCGGTGCAGATCCGCACCATGATGACGCAGGAGCCGCCGATCCGCATCATCGCGCCCGGCCGCGTCTATCGCAGCGACTCCGACGCGACCCACACGCCGATGTTCCACCAGATCGAAGGTCTGGTGATCGACAAGGGCATCACGCTTGGTCATCTGAAGTGGACGCTGGAGACCTTCCTCAAGGCCTTTTTCGAGCGCGAAGATATCGTCCTGCGCCTGCGCCCGAGCTATTTCCCCTTCACCGAACCCTCGGTGGAAGTCGATGTCGGCTACACGCTGACCAATGGCCAGCGCGTCATCGGCGGCGACGGCGATGCACCCGGTGGCGGCTGGCTGGAAGTGCTGGGCAGCGGCATGGTCAACCGCCGCGTGATCGAGGCCTGCGGTCTTGATCCCGACGAATGGCAGGGCTTCGCCTTCGGCACCGGCGTCGATCGCCTCGCCATGCTGAAATATGGCATGAACGACCTGCGCGCCTTCTTCGACGGCGATCTGCGCTGGCTGAAACATTATGGATTTTCGGCACTCGACGTGCCCACGCTGTCGGGAGGAGTCGGCGCATGAAGTTCACCCTGAGCTGGCTCAAGACGCACCTCAAGACCGATGCCGATCTGGCCACCATCCTCAAGACCCTGAATGCCATCGGGCTGGAAGTCGAGGATGTGGAGAACCCGGCGGAGAAGCTGGGCGCGTTCAAGATCGCCAAGATCCTGACCGCCGAGCGTCACCCGCAGGCCGACAAGCTGCAGGTGCTGAGCGTCGACCATGGCGACGGCAACCCGCTGCAGGTCGTGTGCGGCGCGCCCAATGCCCGCGCCGGCCTGATCGGCGTGTTCGGGGTCGAGGGCGCGGTGGTGCCGGTCAACGGCATGGTGCTCAAGAAGACCGCCATTCGCGGCGTCGAATCCAACGGCATGATGTGCTCCACCCGCGAACTGGAGCTCGGCGACGATCATGACGGCATCATCGAACTGGCCGGCGACGCGCCGGTGGGTGAGGTCTATGCGAACTGGGCCGGCCTCAACGATCCGGTCATCGACGTGTCGATCACGCCGAACCGTCAGGACTGCATGGGCGTGCGCGGCATCGCGCGCGATCTGGCGGCGGCGGGCCTGGGTACGCTCAACGCCATCATCGTGCCGGAGATTGCCGGCGTCGGCCCCGGCCCCGACGTGCGCACCCACGATGTCGAGGGCTGCCCCGCCTTCTTCGCCCGCTCGGTCAAGGGCGTGACCAACGGCGCCTCGCCCGAATGGATGGCGCGCCGGCTGAAGGCGATCGGTCAGAAGCCGATCAGCGCGCTGGTGGACATCACCAACTACATCATGATCGACCTCGGCCGGCCGCTCCATGTCTATGACATGGCGACGCTCAAGGGCGGACTGGTCGCGAGGCTGGGCAAGGCCGGCGAGGAAGTGCTGGCACTCAATGGCAAGACCTATGCCATTGACGAGACGATGACCGTCATCGCCGACGACGAAGCCGTGCATGACATTGGCGGCATCATGGGCGGCGAACATTCGGGCGCGCAGGACGGCACCACCGACGTGCTGATCGAATGCGCCTATTTCACGCCCGAGCGGATCGCGGTGACCGGCCAGAAGCTGGCGCTGACCTCTGATGCGCGCGGCCGGTTCGAGCGCGGCGTCGACCCCGCCTTCCTGGACGACGGCCTGTCGATCGCCACCAGCCTGGTCATGACCCTGTGCGGCGGCACCGCGTCGGAAGCGACTCGCGCCGGCACCCCGCCCGCCACGCCCAAGACGGTCGCCTATGCGCCCGACCAGTGCCTGGCGCTGGCCGGCGTCGACGTGCCGCATGACGTGCAGAAGCGCATTCTGGAAAGCCTGGGCTTCGGCGTCAGCGGCGACGCCGGCGGCATCGAATATCAGGATGGCGTGCCGGTGAGCGTGCCGGGCCACTGGACCATCAGCGTGCCGACCTGGCGCCGCGATGTCGATGGCTGGCCCGACATTGTCGAGGAAGTGGTGCGCATCGTCGGTCTGGACCATGTGCCGTCCACCCCGTTGCCGCGTGTGCCGGGCGTCGCCCGCCCGACCGCCACGGCCGAGCAGCTGGTCGAGCGCCGCGTGCGCCGCACCGCCGCCGCCCGAGGCCTCGCTGAAGCGATCAACTGGTCCTTCATTTCCGAGAAGGAAGCCGCAAGCGTTGGCGGTGGCGACTGGACGCTGGCCAATCCGATCTCCGAAGACCTCAAGGTCATGCGGCCCTCGCTGCTGCCCGGCCTGCTGTCGGCGACCAAGCGCAATGTCGATCGCAGCGCCACGTCGATCCGGCTGTTTGAACTCGGCCGGCGCTATTTCAAGCAGGGCGAGCGCGCCACCGTCGGCTTCGTGCTGGCTGGCGAGAAGAGCCCGCGTGGCTGGCAGGGCGGCAAGGCCCAGCCCTTCGACGCGTTCGATGCCAAGGGCGAAGTGATTGCGCTGCTGGCGGCGGCCGGCGCGCCGGTCGGCAATCTGCAGAGCATGGGCGAGGCATCGGCGGCCTATCATCCGGGCCAGTCGGGCACGCTGCGCCTTGGCCCCAAGGTGGTGCTGGCCGAATATGGCGTGCTGCATCCCAGCCTGGCCAAGCAGTTCGGCCTGTCGGGCACGGTGGTCGCAGGCGAGATCTTCCTCGACGCGATTCCGGCCAAGCGCAAGAGCGGCTTCATGCGCGCGCCTTACGCCCCGCCGGCCCTGCAGGCGGTGAAGCGCGACTTCGCTTTCCTGGTGCCCGAAGCCGTCGAGGCCGATGCGCTGGTGCGCGCGGTCAAGGGCGCGGACAAGAAGGCAATCGTCGACGCGCGCCTGTTCGACGTCTTCACCGGCCCCGGCGTGGATGAAGGCCACAAGTCGCTGGCGGTGGAGATCACGCTGCAGTCGGGCGAGAAGAGCTTCGCCCAGGAAGAGCTGGACGCGATCAGCGCGGCGGTGGTCAAGGCCGCCCAGAAGCTGGGCGCGAGCCTGCGCGGCTAAAGCAAGAAAGGCTGGCGATGGACGGGAAGGCTGAACGACTTCAGGCCCGCCTCGCCGGCCTTTTCTACATCGGCACCATTGGCTGCGGCATGTTCGCCGAGGCGGTGGTGCGCGCGGCCCTGATCGTGCCGGGCAACGGGCGCGAGACGATGCGCAACATCGCCGACTATCCCTGGCTCTATCGCGCCGGCGGGGCGAGCGATGT
Source organism: Sphingobium yanoikuyae (assembly GCF_013001025.1). Classification (NCBI taxonomy): domain Bacteria; kingdom Pseudomonadati; phylum Pseudomonadota; class Alphaproteobacteria; order Sphingomonadales; family Sphingobiaceae; genus Sphingobium; species Sphingobium yanoikuyae. The sequence goes on from NZ_CP053021.1 coordinate 4,121,382, forward strand.
CGCTATGCTCTGCTGCTATCTGGCGGTGACCGCCCTGCTCTATGGCCTGTTCGCGCCGACCGGGCGGGTGCTGGCGCGCACCGCCGCGCTGTTCAGCCTGACCGGCATTGCCGTGCTGGCGGGCAACAGTCTGCTGCATCTGCTGCCGCTTGCGCTGATCGATGGTGCGCCGCATCCCGGCATTCCGATGGCGGAGGTGCAGTCGCTGGTGCGGATCAGCCTCAGCCTCCACAACGACCTCTACGGCATCAGCCTGATCTTCTTCGGCATCTATTGCCTGTTGATAGGCTGGCTGGCGATCCGATCGCGACGATTGCCGGTGGTGGTCGGTGCGCTGCTGATGGCGGGCGGCGCGGTCCATCTGATCGCGCGCAGCCTGGCGCTGCTGTCGCCGGCGATCGGCGAGGCGATCCCCGGCCAGCTCGATTTCGTGCCGTTGCTGGGCGAAGGCGCCTTCGCCATCTGGCTGCTGCTGTTCGGGGCGCCGCGCCCGGCGGCGCCGGAGATCAGCCCGTGATCTTGCAGCCCTTTTCTGCCGCCATACCCCGCAGATAACCGCGTCGGGCGATGCCAGCGGCTACGGCCGCGCGCAGGCGACGTTCGGCCGGAGCGGCCCCGCTGATCTCACGCACGACACCGCGGAAGGGGATCAGCGAATTGACGATTGACTTGCCGACGCCTTCGGCAATCTTGCCGGTGCGATCCTCGTTCGCTGCCTGGCCAACGGTGAAGTCGGGGCCGAGCACGGCATTGAGTTCACCCATCGATGCGTTGAGGCCCTTGCAGCTCTTCGACGGCGGCGGCGCATAGGGATTTTCCACCGCCTTCTGCAGCAGCGGCGGCGTTTCGGTCTTGTCGATGCCGACGTCACGCGCCGGCTGAGTCGCGATGTTGCCCGCCTTGTCGAGCGTGTCGTCCTTCTTCTTGGTCTGCTCCTGCGCCAGCGCGGACGTGCCCAGCAGCAGCAAAATCGTGGCGGTCGATATGGCAATCTTCATCGATGGTCCTCCCGCTGGCTGAACCCGCCAGACCCCGTGTCGGTTCCTCAACGTAACGATTGCGAAGCAGGCGAGACAGGGGAGATTTGCCGCGCTATGTCGCTCGCCAAACTGGAGTGTTTCGCCATGAACGACCGCATCGCCATCGCCTCCGACAATCTGTCCGCCAGCATATCGCCGCTGGGCGCCGAACTCTGGTCGCTGACCGATCCGCAGGGCCGCGAGCTGATGACCGATGCCGACCCGCAATGGTGGACCGGCCATGCCCCCCTGCTCTTCCCGTTCGTCGGCCGGTCGCGCGGCGACGTCTATCGACTGAACGATGTCGACTATCCGATCGGCCAGCATGGCTTTGCCCGGACCAGCCCCTTCACCCTGGTCCATCGCAATGAGGAAGCCGCCCTGTTCCGGCTGGAGGCGGACCGGGAGACGCGCGCCGTCTATCCGTTCGACTTCCGGCTCGACATGGGGTTCGTGCTGGAGGGGCCGAGCCTGCGCATGACCGCGACCGTCATGAACCGGGGCGAGACGGCAATGCCCTTCTGCTTTGGCTATCACCCCGCCTTCGCCTGGCCGCTGCCCTATGGCGGCAGCGTCGAGGACCATCGCATCCGCTTCGAGCAGGCCGAACCCGCGCCGATCCGCAAGGTCGGCAGCGAACCGGGGCTGATCGCGCTGGAGAGCGTGCCCTCCCCGGTCGAGGGGATGGAACTGGCGCCGACCCATGATATGTTCGCCGGTGACGCGCTGATCTGGGACGATCTCAACAGCCGGTCGCTGAGCTGGGGCGTGCCCGGCAAGCCGCACCTGAAGATCGATTTCCCCGATACGCCATGGCTTGGCCTGTGGCAGAAGCCGGGCGCTCATTATCTGTGCGTCGAACCCTGGGCCGGTATGGCCGACCCGGTCGGCTTCACCGGCGATGTCTGGGACAAGCAGGGCATCATGCCCCTGCTGCCGGGCGACAGCCGATCCTTCCGCATGGACGTGACGCTGGTCGACGTGTAACGGGCTTTCCCAAGTTCCGTTCAGGCTGAGCGAAGTCGAAGCCCTCCACTGAGCGCAGCGAAGTGCCTCGCCTCCGCTCGGCAAGGCCCTTCGACTTCGCTCAGGGCGAACGGGTTATTTTACTCGGACCCCAGAAAACAGCCCCATGAGCATCCCATCCCGCCGCACCTTCGCGATCATTTCCCACCCGGACGCCGGTAAGACCACGCTGACCGAAAAGCTGCTGCTGGAAGGCGGCGCGATTCATCTGGCCGGCGAGGTCAAGGCGCGCGGCGCGAACCGGCGCGCCCGGTCGGACTGGATGAAGATCGAGCAGCAGCGCGGCATCTCCGTCACATCCTCGGTCATGACGTTCGAACGGACGCGCGATGGCGAGACCATTACCTTCAACCTGCTCGACACGCCGGGCCACGAGGATTTCAGCGAGGATACCTATCGCACCCTGACCGCGGTGGACTCGGCGGTGATGGTGATCGACGCGGCCAAGGGCATCGAGCCGCAGACACGCAAGCTGTTCGAGGTCTGCCGCCTGCGCAACGTGCCGATCATCACCTTCGTCAACAAGGTCGATCGCGAGGGCCGCGAACTGTTCGGCCTGCTCGACGAGGTGGCGGACCAGTTGCAGCTCGACGTCTGCCCGATGAGCTGGCCGGTCGGCATGGGCGGCGAGTTCGAGGGTATTTACGATTTCGCCACCAACCGGCTGATGCAGCCCACTGGCCCGTCCAAGGAATTTGACGGCACCCGCCACCAGTTCAGCGGCCTGGATGACCCGAAGCTGGCCGATTACCTGTCCGAGCGGGGCCTGGAAAAGCTGCGCGAGGAAGCCGAGCTGGCCCAGGGCGGCTATGCCGAGTTCGACCTGGAACGCTATCGCCATGGCGACCTGACCCCGGTCTATTTCGGGTCGGCGCTCAAGCTGTTCGGCGTCACCGAGCTGATCGACGCGCTGTCGGCCCATGCGCCGCCGCCTCGCGCCCAGCCGGCCGAGCCGGCCCCGGTCGAGCCCGAGGGCAGCGAAGTCACCGGCTTCATCTTCAAGGTGCAGGCGAACATGGACCCGATGCACCGCGACCGCATCGCCTTCATGCGGCTGGTATCGGGCAAGTTCCGCCGCGGCATGAAGCTGACCCCGTCGGGCAGCGGCAAGGCGCTGGCCGTCCATTCGCCGATCCTGTTCTTCGCGCAGGACCGCGAGCTGGCGGACGAGGCCTTCCCCGGCGACATCATCGGCATCCCCAATCATGGCGCGCTGCGCGTGGGCGACACGCTGAGCGAGAAGCCCGGCCTGCGCTTCACCGGCCTGCCTAATTTCGCCCCGGAAATCCTGCGCCGCGTCCAGCTCAAAGACCCGACCAAGACCAAGCAGCTGCGCAAGGCGCTGGATGACCTGTCCGAAGAGGGCGTGATCCAGGTCTTCTATCCCGAGATCGGCAGCAACTGGATCGTCGGCGTCGTCGGCCAGCTGCAGCTGGAAGTGCTGATCAGCCGGCTGGAGGCCGAGTATAAGGTCGCGGCGGTGCTGGAACCTTCACCCTTCGACACCGCTCGTTGGATCAGCGGCGACGATCAGGCGATCAAGGATCTGGTTGCCTATAATGGCGCCAACATGGCCAAAGATCGCGACGGCAATCTGGTGTTCATGGCGCGCAGTGCCTGGGACATCGGCTATCAGCAGGAGCGCCATCCCAAAGTGAAGTTCAGCGCCACCAAGGAGCGCTAAGCGGACAGCGAAAGTGACAGGGCAACGCCCTGTCACTTCAAGCGTCAGGCCGTCACCCAATCCTTGCGCAGCGCCTTGCCAGCGAGCGCCATGAACAGGCCGGCGAGCAGGTAGAAGCCAAGCGCCGCGACGATGGCGTAGCGCAGCGCTTCCTGGCCATAAGTCGGGGTCAGCGCATCGGACAGGGCGCCGACGCTCCAGCTGCCAAGGCCAAGGCCGACGAGATTGTTGATCAGCAGGAAGGTCGCCGAGGCGCTGGCGCGCATATGCGGGGGCACCAGATGCTGCACGGCGGTCAGCACCGGGCCGAGCCAGACATAGACCAAGGCCTGCGGAATCAGGAACAAAGCGAAGGCGAAGCCGACGCTGGACGAGAGCACCCCGACCACGAACAAGGGCATGCCGATCACATAGCTGATCGCGGGCACCCAGGCGAACCAGGCCTTGTCGCGATTGCCCATGGCGTCGCCCAGGAAGCCGCCGAGCAGCACGTCCGCGACCCCGCCCAGCAGCAGCAGCCCGCCCAGAAACTGGCCCGCGCCCAGCAGGTCGAGGCCGAAGCTGCGCATCAACAGGCTGGGCAGCCAGAAGGCGACGCCATAGCCGCACATCGAGCTGCACGCGGCGCCCAATGCCAGGAACCAAAAGCTGCGTTTGGCCGCGAGAATGCCGAACACCGCGCTGACCGGGACGGGCGTACCCGACTGCACGGGCCGGGCGGGTTCGCGCACCACCAGGCGGAAGAGCGGCGCGATGAGGATGCCCATGATGCCGACCGCGATGAAGGCGGTGCGCCATTCGACGGTCTGGGCGATATAGCCACCCAGCAGCACGCCGCCGGCCGAGCCGAGCGGGATGCCGAGCGAATAAATGGAGAGGGCACGGGCCCGCTGATGCTGCGGGAAATAGTCGGAGATGACGGCATAGGAGGGGGCGACGCCGCCCGCCTCCCCCACGCCGACGCCGATGCGGAACAGGAACATCTGCATGAAATTGCCGGCCATGCCGCAGAGCGCGGTGAAGCCGCTCCAGATGGCAAGGCTGACGGTGATGACCCAGGTGCGGCTGGTCCGGTCGGCGAGCAGCGCCAGCGGGATCGCCAGCGTCGAATAGAGGAGCGCGAAGGCGATGCCGCCCAGCGCGCCGAGCTGGGTATCGGTCAGCCCCAGCTCCGCCTTGATCGGCCCGGCGAGGATGCCCAGGATCTGCCGGTCGAGAAAGTTGAAGGTATAGACCAGCAGCAGCATCGCCAGCACGACGCCACGATAGGCGGGGGAAGAGGTTCGGTCGGTCATGCGGGCCTGATACCAAATTTTCCGTTCGCTTCGAGCCTAGCCGAGAAGCCGGTTATGCAATGGTTCTCGACAGGCTCGAACCGAACGGATGGGAAACGCAGCTTAGAACTTGACAGACCCGGTCACGAACACCTGGCGCGGGTTGCCGTAGAAGGCGGTGAGCGTGCCTTCCTTGCCCAGCGAGGGGGTGGGATAGCCGGCCGCATTGTTGATGATCGCGCCGGTCACCGGATTGGCCGCGACGAAGGTATAGCCCGAGGTCTTATATTCCTTGTCGAGCAGGTTCTTGCCATGGACGCCGATGCTCCAGCGATCGCTGGGCGCGGTATAGACCAGGCTCGCATCCCACAGCGCATAGCCCTTCTGATCGATATAGGGGTTGGGGATTTCGAACTGATAGGTCTTGGAGCGCCAGGAGACGGTGCTGCCGAAATAGAGGCTGCCATCGCCCACCGGGACATTGTAGCTGAGCGTGCCGCTGGCGGTCCATTTCGGCGTGTTCTGGACCCGGCGATAGTCGGCGACATCGGTCGGCACGCTGGCGATATTGGCGATATATTCGCGATAATCGGCATCGATGAAACCAACCGCGGTCTGCAGGTTCAGACGGTCGCCGCCACTGAAGATGTCGCGACCAAGGCGCGCATTGCTTTCGAACTCCAGCCCCTTGAAGCGCGCCTTGCCGGCATTCGACACGACACCGCAGAAGGAGGGCGTGGGCACGCCGCCGACATTGACGGTGCAGGCGACCGAACCGGGGATCTGCACATCCTTGTAGTCGGCATAGAAGCCGGCGACCGCGACATAGAGGGCGCCGTCCATCAGATTGCCCTTGTAGCCGACTTCATAGCTGTCGACCTGTTCGGGCGCGAAGCTGAGGAAGGAGGCAATTTCGCTGTCCTGGCGGATGCCGTCGCCATTGAGGTCGGGCGCGTTGGTGCCGACCCCGCGCGGGTCGAAGCCGCCGCCCTTGAAGCCCTTGGAATAGCTGGCATAAATATTGTGATCAGCGGTCGGCTGGTAGCTGACCGAGAAGCGCGGCGTGAATTTCTTGAACTCGCGCTCGCCCCGGAAATTGGTGCTGGGCGCGCCGAAGGGGATACCGGCGCCGTCGAACACCGGCGAGCCGCCACCCAGATAGCTTTGCCGCAGGATATTGGCGCGGCGCGTATCCCAGGTATAGCGGCCACCAGCCGACAGGCTGAGCTGATCGGTCAGGTCGAAGCTCATGTCGCCGAACACGGCATAGGTTTCGGTATCGACATTGGCCTGGGTGAAGGCGGTCAGCCCGGCCACGGTGGTGAAGATACGGGTATCGAACTGGGTGTCGGCGCTGGCATCAAGATAATAGAAGCCGACCATGCCGTGCAGCCGGCCCTTGTCATAGAGAAGCTGGAATTCCTGGCTGAGCTGTTCGTTCTTGTAATAGGCCGGCACATCGACATCGACGGCGGGGAGCGCGTCGAAGTCGATCGGCGAGGCGCTGTCATCCTTGCGCCAGGCGCTGATCGAGCGCAGCGTCACCGCGTCGCTCAGCTCCGCCGTCAGGTTCATCGACAGGCCGTAGGACTTCACATATTGCTTGGGATCGACCAGGCCGCCACGGGTGTCGAACACATCGTCCAGCACCGGCGCGCCCGATGCCTGGCCCGGAATCAGGCGGTGGCCGCCACGCGGGTTGCTGTTATCCTTGGTATAGTCGCCGGTGATGCGCATCAGCACCGGCGCGCCATAGCCGCCCATTTCGAAGGTGGCGCGGCCGGCCCAGATATCCTTGTTATAATTATCCTGCCCGGTGGTGAGATTCTTGCCGAAGCCGCCGCGCGACAGGCGGGCAAAGGCACCACCCACGCGCATCAGGTCGCCGATCGGCGCCGACACGCTGATGATGCCATCGGCCTGATCATAGCTGCCATAGCTGCCCTTGAGCTTGAGCGAGAAGTCCTGCGGCAGCATCTTCGTGACATATTTGACCGCGCCGCCGATCGTATTGCGGCCATAGAGCGTGCCCTGCGGCCCGCGCAGCACCTCGATCCGTTCGACATCATAGATGTCGAGCAGCGCACCCTGCGGCCGGTTGAGATAGACATCGTCGAGATAGATGCCGACGCCCTGTTCGAAGCCGGAAACCGGATCCTGCTGGCCGACACCGCGGATGAAGGCGGTCAGCGTCGAATTGGTGCCGCGCGACGCCTCCAGCGTGGTGTTGGGGGTGACGTTCGCGAGGTCGCTGATGTCGATCGCCCCGCCCCGTTCCAGATCGGCGCCAGAGAAGGCGCTGACCGCGATCGGCACCGACACCAGCGTTTCCTCACGCCGGCGGGCAGTGACGATGATGCCGGCCTCTTCGGTGTCGGCGGCGGGCGCCGACGCGTCCTGCGCGAAGGCGGGATATGCCATCGCGCCGGTCCAGGCGGCGGATGCGAGGGCAAGGGCACGAATGCTGTGATGGGCCTTCATCGGCGTTTCCTCTCCTGAAGCGGCCCCCGGTCATCCGGGTAGCCAATCTGCTTGCCCTTTGAATAATGAAAGTTGAACCAGCTTTCAACTTCAAATATGAGGGACGGTGAACAAGGCCACCAGACGTCCTCAAATGATTGAAAAGGCACGTATTGGCAGGCAGAGGGAGAGAGCATGACCGATCCGGCTTCCCCACGGGATGAGAGACGCGATGACAAGGCGCCGCGCACCGCGCGGGGCGAACGCACGCTTCGCGCGCTGCTGTCGGCGGCGGCCGAGGAGTTTGGCGAAAAGGGATTTCACGACGGGTCGGTGAGCGGCATCACCCGCCGGGCGGGCTGCGCCTTGGGCAGCTTCTACACCTATTTCGACAGCAAGGACGATATCTTCCGCGCGCTGGTCAACGACATGTCGGGCCAGGTGCGCGACTATGTCTCGCCGCGCATCGCCGACGCACGCAACGGGATCGAGGCGGAGCGGATCGGCCTGCTGAGCTTCCTGGAGTTCGCGCGCGCCCACAAGGAAATCTACCGCATCATCGACGAGGCCGAGTTCGTCGACCAGGCCGCCTATCGCGCCCATTATGAGAATACCGCCAGCCGCATGGCCGCGCGCCTGAAGAAGGCCGCGCAGCAGGGCGACGTGCGCGCGGACGTGGAAGAGGTCCATGCCTGGGCGATCATGGGGATGAATGTTTTCCTGGGGTTGCGCTATGGCGTGTGGGACGACAGCCGCCCCGCGCAGGAGATTGCCGACATCGCCAACGCGTTGATCGAGAAGGGGATCGGCAAGCGCGCTTGAGGGTTGCACCGCTGCCGCCTATCGGGACAAGCACCGATGGTCGCGCCCTGCCCCTGCTGATAGGGCCGGGCGTCAGGCCCCAAAGCAAAAGGCGGACAGGCGATGCGCACACTCCAAAAACAGACATTCCTTCTGGCATCGATCCTGCTGGTCAGCGGCTGTGCGACCACCGCCACGCCGCCGTCGGCCAGCGCCCCGGTGCCGCCGACCACGATCGAGGCGGTCGGGCAACTGACCAAGGCCATCCCCTTCCCGCGCGGCTATCTCGACCCCGCCGCCCTGCCCAACAGCCTGACCCTGCTGCCGCCCCCGCCCGCCCCCGGCACCGCCGCCAAGGCCGCCGATGAGGAAGCCTATCGCGCCGCGCTCGCCGCGCCGGCCGATCGCCAGGCGCTGGCCGCGTCGGACGCGGACCTGGGCTGGCCGCACATGGTCCAGTCGTTCGAGCCGATCGCCGGCCTGTCGCTGTCGGACGGCACCCACCCGCACCTCACCATGCTGCTGCGCCGCGCTGCTGCGGATGCCGCTTTCTCCACCTCGCGCGCCAAGGGTCATTATCAGCGGGTGCGCCCGTTCGTGGAGCATGACGGCAATACCTGCCGCCCGCAGGACGAGCCGATGCTGCGCAAGGACGGCTCCTATCCATCGGGCCATACCGCGATCGGCTGGATGCTGGCGCTCGTCCTGACCGATGTCATGCCCGACAAGCAGGATGCCCTGCTCAAGCGCGGTTATGAATTTGGCGAGAGCCGGGTCATCTGTCGCGCCCATTGGTTGAGCGATACGCTGGCCGGCCGGGTCGTGGCATCGGCCACCTATGCGCGGTTGCAGTCCGATCCGGTGTTCCGTGCCCAGCGCGAACTGGCGCGGCAGGAATTGGCTGCGCCGCACTGATCCAGCCGCTTTGCCTTTGGCGCGGAAGCCGCTAAAGCCGCGCTCCATGAGCGACGCTGCAGCAAAACCCGCCCCCAAGGACTGGATTCTCGGCATTCATGCCTATGTGCCGGGCAAGTCCGCCGCCGATGACGGCCGGCCGCTGATCAAGCTGTCCGCCAACGAGAACCCGCTCGGCACCGGCGCGGCTGCCCGCGCGGCGCTGGTGGCGGCGACGGCGGACCTGGCCACCTATCCCGATCCCGGCGCGGCCAAGCTGCGCGAGGCGATCGGCGCGGTCCACGGCCTTGACCCCGCGCGCATCATTTATGGCACCGGGTCGGACGAACTGCTGCATATCGCCGCCAGCGCCTATGCCGGGCCGGGCGACGAGGTGCTGTATGTCCGCTACGGCTTTTCGGTCTATGACATCGCCGCCCGCCGCGTCGGCGCGACGCCGATCGAGGCGCCCGACGCCGATTATGCGACCGATGTCGATGCGCTGCTGGCCTGCGTGACGGAGAAGACCAAGGTCGTCTTCCTCGCCAACCCCAACAATCCCACCGGCACCATGACCAGCCGGGAAGAGATTGCGCGGCTGCACGCCGGGCTGCGCCCCGATATCCTGTTCGTGCTGGACCAGGCCTATGCCGAATATCTGGACGCGGACGAGGATGATGCGGGGCTGGAACTGGCGAAGACCGCCAGCAACGTGCTTGTCACCCGCACCTTCTCGAAAATCTATGGCCTGGCGGCCGAGCGGATCGGCTGGGGCTATGCCAGCCAGGACGTCATCGACATCCTCCACCGCATCCGCGCGCCGTTCAACGTGACCACCGCCGGCCAGGCCGCCGCGGTCGCCGCGATCCAGGATAATGAATGGGTCGAGGCGAGCCGCGCCCATAATGCGCAATGGCGCGAATGGCTGGCGGGCGAGATCGCGTCCCTCGCCAACCATGGCCTGCGCGCGGTGCCCAGCCGCACCAATTTCCTGCTGATCCTGTTCGATGGCAAGCTGACCGCCGAGGCAGCGATGAAGGGGCTGTGGGACGAGGGCTATGCCACACGCTGGCTGCCCGGCCAGGGCCTGCCCAACGGCCTGCGCATCACCATCGGCACCGAGGAACAGACCCGCGCCGTCGCCGCCAAGCTGCGCGCCATGGCGGAGGCGGCCTGACGCGATGCTGCCCTTTTCCCGTGTCACCATCATCGGCCTTGGCCTGATCGGCTCCTCGCTGGCGCGGGCGATCCGCGAATATATGCCCACCGTCCGCGTCACCGGCCATGATGCCGACCCCGCCGTGCGCGAAACCGCGCGGCGCATCGACCTGTGCGACGACATCACCGATACGGCCGGCGCATCCGTCACCGACGCCGAGCTGGTGATATTGTGCGTGCCGGTCCGCGCCATGGGTGCAGCGGCGGCGGAGATTGCCGATGAACTGCCGGCCGACGCGATCATCAGCGACGTGGGTTCGTGCAAGGCGGACGTGCTGGCGCAGCTCAACGCCGCCCTGCCCGGCCGCATCATCATCCCGGCGCACCCAGTGGCCGGCACCGAAAATAGTGGGCCGGAAGCGGGCTTTGCCACCCTGTTCAAGGGACGCTGGTCCATCGTCACCCCGCCCGCCGATGCCGATCCCGCCGCCGTCGAGCGGGTGTCGGAACTGTGGCGCCGGGTCGGCGCCGATGTCGAGACGATGGACCCGGCGCATCATGACCTGGTGCTGGCGGTGACCAGCCATTTGCCGCACCTGATCGCCTATACGATCGTCGGCACCGCCAGCGACCTGGAGAATGTCACCCAGAGCGAGGTGATCAAATATTCGGCCGGTGGCTTCCGCGACTTCACCCGCATCGCCGCGTCGGACCCGACCATGTGGCGCGACGTGTTCCTGGCGAACAAGGAAGCGGTGCTGGAAATGCTGCAGCGTTTCTCGGAGGATCTGTCGACCCTGCAGCGGGCGATCCGCTGGAATGACGGCGACACGCTGTTCAACCTGTTCACCCGCACCCGCGCCATCCGCCGGTCGATCATCGAACAGGGTCAGGACGACGCCAAGCCCGACTTCGGCCGCTCGCATTGATAGCAAGCTGCCATGATGCTTACGCATCAGCAGCTTGAAACGCTCAGGCGCCGCGCGGGCTTAGCAAAGCGCCAAGGGCGCTTTGCGAACCTGTTCAATTGAGCGCGTTGATCGCGGCGTGGACGCGGATCTCGGCCTCCTTGCGGTCGAGGCCGGTGGGGACGATCTCACCCACCTTGTAGGTGATGGTGCCGGGGCGCTTGAGGAACTTGCCGCGCGGTGAGACGACGCCGCTGTCGATCGCGATCGGCACCACCGGCAGGCCGAGCAGGCTGTAGAGACCGGCAAAGCCGGACTTCAGCGGCGGCGCTTCGCCATGGGGCACGCGCGTCCCTTCCGGGAACAGGCAGACCGCCCGCCCCTGCGCCACGGCGTCCTTGGCGGAAGCGCGCAGACTGCGCAGCGCACTGGCGCCGGCGGTCCGCTCGATCGGAATCAGGCCGTAGCGCCGGGCGATGCCGCCCCAGAAGGGAATATCGAGTAGTTCGCGCTTCGCCCCGATCACCGGCCGGTCGAACAGGCAGAGCAGGTCGATCGTCTCGAACATCGATTCATGCTTGATGATGTAGAGATAGGGACCGATCGGCAGGTCGCCATCGACCACGATCCGCTGCCCCAATATCCAGCGCACGCAGAGGCGATGAAAGCGGCTCCAGCCGGTCGCAGCCGACTGGACATGCGCGGGCTTGAACATCCCGCCGATGACGGCCGCCAGCACGAAGAAGGCGGTGCCGACATAGAAAGCCAGCATGAAGACGAGCGAGCGAAGGGCAGTGAACAGGGTCATAGATCAGATACCAAAGAGCGCGGCCACGCGGCGCGCGAGATATTTATTATATTCCCGCACCAATATGGTGAGGCTGGGGCGGCTGGGCACCGCGTCATAGACAAGGTTGATGCGGCCCGGAAGCGCCTGACGCAGTTCGAGCGCGGAACGACGCATATGCCAGTCGGTGGTGATGAGGCGGACGCTTTTATAATCGCGCCGTTCCAGCCAGCGGGCCGTCTCGATCGCGTTGGAGCGGGTGTCGATCGCCTCGCGCCCCAGGGTGATGCAGCAGGTGAAGAGCGACAGCCGGGTCTTATATTCGGCCGCCAGTTCGACCGGACGGACCGAGCGGTCGACGCCCGAAATCAGCATGCGCTTGGCCGCGCCTTCCTCCAGCAGGGCCAGCCCGCGGTCGATCCGGCCGGCGCCGCCGGTCAGCACGACGATAGCATCGGTCTGTCGCCCGTCGAGCGGCTGGGGCAGGAACATCGCGAACCAGGCAAAGCCCAGCATCCAGCCGAGCAGTGTAACGGCGATCAGGCGGACGATCATAGCGAGCGCCCGAGCGCGCGCAGCACGGTCCAGCGGCCGGTAAGCGTCGACAGGAGAATGCCGGCGATCGGCAGCGCCGCGAGCAGCGCCCAGCTGGTCCAGGGCAAGGCGACGGCGCCCATCAGCTGCGATCCGGTGGCTGACAGGCGTGCGCCGATCAGCAGGATCACCAGCACGGCGAAGGAAAAGCCCAATGCGCCGCCCATGGTCGCGTCGAGCGCGATCCGGCGCTGGAACAGGCGGGCGATCTGCACATCGGTCGCGCCCATCAGGTGCAGCACCTCGATCGTGGTGCGATGGCTGTCATGCGCGCCGCGCGCCGCCAGCACGACGACGGCGCCGGTGGCCAGCCCCATCAGCAGCACCAGCCCGCCCGACAGCCAGCCCAGCGCGGTGAGCAGGCCGGCGAGCGGCGCAAGGAAGGCGGCATGGGGTTCGACCCGCAGGCTGGGCGACAGGGTAGCGAGCGACCGGCGCAACCGGTCGACCTTGGCCGTCGCATCGCCCGGCGTCAGGCTGACGTCGATCAGCGCCGGGATCGGCAGGTCGCCGCTGGTCACATCGGCGCCGAGCCAGGGACGCAGTTGCTGCGCCAGCGTCGCGGCCGGGACCGGTGCGACGTGACGCACATCGCGATTGCCGCGCAGCGCCTGTTGCACGCGGGCGGAGAGACGGTCGCGCTGCTGCGCATCGGCCTCCACCACCTGAACCGTGGCGCGGCCGGCAAGATCGGCGCTCATCGCGCGGACGGCAGTGCCAAGGCCCAGGCCAGCCGCGGCGGCCAGCACGGTCAGGAACATCATGATCGCGATGATCCAGGGCATCGGCCCTGCCACGCGGCCGGCGGGCAGCAGGCGATGGCGCGCGGCGGCCGCGCTGCGACGATTGCCCCCGGCCATCAGGCGCCACCCTGCGGACGGGGCGGATAGCGCAGCGCACCGGTGGGATCGGCCAGCCGGCCCTTGTCCAGCCGCATCATCTGCGCACTCGCCACCTGCGCCATCAGCGGCAGGTCATGGGTGGCGACGACAATCGTGGTGCCGAGGCGATTGAGCGCCTCGAACAGGGTCATCAGGCGGCGGGCCATGTCCGCGTCGACGTTACCGGTCGGTTCGTCGGCGACCAGAATCTCCGGCCGGCCGATCACCGCGCGGGCGATGGCGACGCGCTGCTGCTCCCCGCCCGACAGGGTGGCGGGCCGCGCCTGACCGCGATCGCCCAGCCCGACCCAGTTCAGCATTTCGCTGACCGGCGCGTCGATCTCGCTTTCCTCCATGCCCGCGACCCGCAGCGGCAGGGCGATATTGTCATAGGCGGACAGATGCGGGACCAGCCGGAAATCCTGGAACACGACGCCGATGCGGCGGCGAAAGCCGGGCAGGCGCTTGCGGGGGAGCGTCACCACATCCTCGCCGAACAGGCGGATCACGCCGCGACTGGGCCGCTGGGCGAGATAAAGGAGCTTGAGCAGGGATGTCTTGCCCGCGCCCGAGCTGCCGGTGAGGAAATAAAAATCGCCGCTGTTGAGCGAGAAGCTGACGTCGGACAGGGTCTCGCTGTCCAGACCATAGCGCAGGCCGACATTTTCGAACTGGACAATGGCCGACATAAGTGACGTGTGGCGCCGATGCGCTCCCTGCTTCCCCGAAGCCCTGCCATGGCACAGGCGGCGGGGACGCGTAAAGGGCAGGCCGACAAACTATCCCGCGCAATGCCGCGAGTCGCGCCCATGAGCTGGTCTGTGTTTCAGACTCTTGCCCTAGAGTCCCTGCCATGCCTATGAAGCAGAATGATCCTGGTGTGCCCCAATTGCGCGACGCGCTACATCGTGCCCGACACCGCCGTCGGCCCGGACGGACGCCAGGTGCGGTGCGCCGCCTGCAAGCATAGCTGGTTCCAGGAAGGCCCCGCCCCCGCGCCGCGTGAAGAGGCGCCCGAACCGGTCGCTCCCGCGCCGGTTGCGCCGCCACCCGCTCCTCCGCCACCACCGCCGCCTCCCCCCGTGGAAGCGGCGCCTGCCGAAGCGCCGATGCGATTCACGCCGGCGCCCGAGCCGGAACCGGTCGCACCCGCGCAGCCGGAGGCCGCTGCTCCGCCGCCGGTCGAACCTGCGGCCGAGCCGACACCCGCAATCGCCCCCGATTACCGGTTCGACGACATTTATGCCGGCGTATCGCAGCCGGCCGAAGAGGTGCCACCGCCGCCGTCGCTGCCGGCCAAGCGTCGGCGCAATGGCGCCAAGCTGCTGACCTGGGCTGCCGTCCTCTTCTTCCTGCTGGTCGCGGCCGCCGGCGCTGCCCTCCATTATTTCGGGCCGCCGGCCTGGGCGGTGAATATGGGGCTGGTCGCCGAAGAGGGCGATCCGGACCTGCTCTTCTATCTTTCCAAGCCTGCCGAGCGGCGCAAGCTGCCCACCGGCGAGGAATATTTCGCCTTTGGCGCGCGGATCGTGAACAGCGGCAAGCAGGCGCTGCCGGTGCCGCCGGTGCTGGTGCAGTTGCGCGACCGGCAGAACCGACTGGTGTTCAGCTGGACCACCAAGGCGGACAAAGCCCGGCTGAAGCCCGGCGAGGAAGCGTCGATCAACGAAAGCCGGATCGACATTCCCAAGAATGCCGAGAATCTCTCGCTGACCTTCGTCGAATAAGCCTGATCGTCAGGGGTAGCTGACGGTCTTGGGCCGGCCCTGCGGGATCGGGATAAATTCCTGATCGTCGCCGGGAATCAGCGGGAAGCGCATCGCTTCCCAATCCTCGCGCGCCTGCATCAGCCGGTCCGGGCGAGAGGACACGAAATTCCACCAGACATGGCGCGGGGTCGCGAATGCCTCGCCACCGCACAGGACCAGATTGGCACCATGACCGCTGTGCAGCGTAGCCGGCACGCCGGGACGCAGCACATAGAGGGTCTGGGGCGCCAGTTCGATGCCGTCGAGCGTGGCCGATCCCTGCCAGAGATAGAGCGCCCGTTCCTCGGCAATGGCATCGACCGGGATCGAGCCGCCGGGACGCAGCTGGATATCGGCATAGATGGTGTCGGCATAGGTCGAGACCTGCGCCGTCTCGCCCCAGAGCGTGCCCATGATGACCCGCGCCCAGGAGGCATGATCCTCCAGCACCGGCAGACCACCACCCTCGACATGCTCGAAGGCCGGGTCGCATTCCTCGTCGCGCTCCGGCAAGGCGAGCCAGGTCTGGATCGCCAGCAATGTCTTGTCATGGCCGCGATCGGCGTGCGGGGTGCGTTCCGAATGGACGATGCCCTTGCCCGCGGTCATCAGATTGACCGCGCCGGGGCCGATCAACTGCTGCGTGCCGAGCGAGTCGCGGTGGAGGAACGTCCCCTCCAGCATATAGGTGACGGTGGCCAGGTTGATGTGCGGATGGGGGCGGACGTCCACCCCCTGCCCCGTCGGCAACAGCGCCGGCCCTGCCTGGTCGAAGAAGATGAAGGGACCGACCATGGTCCGCTCCTTCGCCGGGAGCGCGCGATGCACCTTGAAATCGCCCAGATCATGGGTCGTTGGCGTGATCGTCTGCAGCAGCACATTGTCGCTCGACATGGGACGGCTCCTGTCGTTGGGGTCAGGCTTCTCCGGGTGCGCGGGCCTTGATCGCGAGGGCATGGACCTTGTCGCGCAGCAGGTCGGCAAGCGCGGCATTGACCAGGCGCTGGCGGGCGACGCGGCTCTGGCCGACAAACCGTTCGGCGACGATCTCCACGGTGAAATGGCTTTCGCCCGAGCCGTCATGGCCGGCATGGCCGCGATGCTTTTCGCTATCGTCGATGACGGCGAGATGGGCAGGAGTCAGGGCGGCGCGCAGCCGCGCCTCGATTTCGGTGGCGACAGGGCCTTTGAGGTCGGTGGTCATGCGCCCTATATAGGCTGCTTTGCCAGCCATTCCATCAGGACAATCTTGAGCAGCGATCCCTTCTCGACCCGTCGTTTCAACCGTTTCCATGGCCGCGTGGAAAGCGACCGCCCCTGCGCCGCGCCCGGTTGCCCGGAACCGGGCGAATTTCGCGCGCCATTGCAGGAAGGCCACCGGTCGCATCACGAGGGGCCGCAATGGCGCTGGCTGTGCCTGGACCATGTACGCGCCTTCAACCAGGGCTATAATTTCTTCACCGGCATGAGCCCGGAGGAGATTGCCGCGGCCCAGCGCCCCTATGCCGGCTGGGAGCGGGAGACCCGTGCCTTTTCCAGCAATGCCGCCAGCCCGCCGCCCAAATGGTCGGACTTCCAGGACCCGCTCGACGCGATCGGCGCCAAGTTCAAGGAACGGGTGGCCAAGGCTCGGGCCGATGCGCAGGTGCGGCAGGATGGCCAGTTCCTGTCATCCGAGGATCGCAAGGCGCTGTCGGTGATGGGCCTGCCGATCGACGCCGACCGCAAGGCGCTGCGCACCCGCTATACCGAATTGCTGCGCCGCTATCATCCCGACCATAATGGCGGCGACCGCACCAAGGAGGGGCAGCTGCAAAATGTGATCGAAGCCTATGGCCATCTGCGCAAGGCACCGGTGTTCGCCTGACTTCGCATATTTGCACACCATTCCGGTCTGGCATCCCGCCCAGATGTAGGACAGGATGGCCTTGCCGCGCCGGAATGACGCTGCCATAGCGCCCGGCCCTCGATTTTCCCGGAGAGACCCCATGCAGGATCAGCCCCGCGCGCTGGGCCTTGATTTCGGCACGACCAACAGCGTCGCCGCCATCGCCGATGCCGGCCAGTCGGAGCTGGTCGAATTTGCCGGCGCGCAGGCGACCGGCGCGGTGTTCCGGTCTGCCCTGTGCTTCTGGCATGACAGCCATGTGAAGGGCGGCATGGCGCATGAGGCCGGCCCCTGGGCGATCAGTGAATATCTGGAATTTCCCGAGGACAGCCGGTTCCTGCAATCCTTCAAGTCGGTGGCGGCCAGCCCGATTTTCGAGAGCGCCAGCATCTTCGAGAAACGCTATCGCTTCGAGGAACTGGGGCAGATGTTCCTAGGGAAGATGATCGGCCATGCTGGCGGCACGCTGGACAAGCGCCCCGAGCGGATCGTTGTCGGTCGGCCGGTCGAATATGCCGGCGCCCGGCCCGACGAGGCGCTGGCGCGGCAGCGCTATGACGCGATGTTCGCCGGCTTCGGCAGCGAGATCCATTATGTCTATGAGCCGCTGGGCGCCGCGTTCAGCTATGCCAGCCGGCTCGACAGCGCGGCGACCATCCTGGTCGCGGATTTCGGCGGCGGCACCAGCGACTTTTCGCTGGTACGGGTCGAGGCGCCGGGCGCGGCGCGCCGCTGCGTGCCGCTGGGATCGGCGGGCATTGGCCTGGCCGGCGACCGGTTCGACTATCGCATCATGGACCAGCTGGTGCTGCCGATGCTGGGCAAGGGCGGCGCCTACACCTCCTTCGGCAAGGAACTGGAGATACCGCGCAGCTATTTCGCCGATTTCGCCGACTGGTCGCGCCTGGCGCTGATGCGCAACCGGCGGACGATGGACGAGCTGGCCAAATTGCAGAAGGCCGCGCGCGATCCCGCCGCGATCGGCCGGATGATCACCGTGATCGAAAAGGAACTGGGCTATCCGCTCTATGACGCGGTCGGCGCGCTGAAGCGGGCCCTGTCGGACGCGGACAGCGTCACCTTCCGCTTCGAGGGCGGCGGCATCAGAATCGAGACCGAGGTCGCGCGCGCCGATTTCGAGCGCTGGATCGCGGCCGACATCGCCGCGATCGAGGCGACCGTCGACAAGGCGCTGGCCAAGGCCAATGTCGCCCCGGAAAGCATCGACCGGGTGTTCCTGACCGGCGGATCGTCGCTGATCCCGGCGATCCGCGACATCTTCTTCCGCCGTTTCGGCCATGACCGGATCGCCACCGGCGGCGAGCTGACATCGATCGCCCATGGGCTGGCATTGGTCGGACAGGAGGCCAATCTGACCGAATGGGCCGCTTGATCCCCGGCCGCCGAGCCCCCACTGTCTCGACACACCCTTGCCCGATCGTTTAGGGCGAGAGTGACTCGCAGGAAGATGATGACGACATGACCGACATTTCCAACATCCAGCCCGATGCCCGTTCCGAGACGCTGATGGAGGCGCCCGACCGCGAAGTCGATGTGCGCGAGATGTTCGGCATCGACATCGACATGAAGGTTCCGGCCTTTTCCCAGGCCGACGAGCGCGTGCCCGACCTCGACCCCGCCTATGTGTTCGATCCGGACACCACGCTGGCGATCCTGGCCGGTTTCGCCTTCAATCGCCGCGTCATGGTGCAGGGCTATCATGGCACCGGCAAGTCGAGCCATATCGAACAGATCGCCGCGCGCCTGAAATGGCCGTGCATCCGCATCAACCTGGACGCGCATATCAGCCGCATCGACCTGGTCGGGCGCGACGCGATCGTGCTGAAGGGCGGCCAGCAGGTCACCGAGTTCAAGGAAGGCCTGCTGCCGTGGTCGCTGCAGCGCCCGGTCGCCCTGGTGTTCGACGAATATGATGCTGGCCGCCCGGACGTGATGTTCGTGATCCAGCGCGTGCTGGAAACCGACGGCAAGATGACCTTGCTCGACCAGAATCGCGTGATCCGACCGAACCCGCATTTCCGCCTGTTCGCGACCGCCAACACGGTGGGCCTGGGCGACACGACCGGCCTCTATCATGGCACGCAGCAGATCAACCAGGGCCAGATGGACCGCTGGAACCTGGTGGTGGCGCTCAATTACCTGCCCGCCGCGACCGAGGCGCAGGTGGTGCTGGCGAAGTCGGGCGAATATGACCATGAGGGCGGCCGCAAGGAAGTCGAGAGTATGATCAAGGTGGCGGAACTGACCCGCCAGGGCTTCATCAACGGCGATATCTCGACCGTGATGTCGCCCCGCACCGTGATCAGCTGGGCGCAGAATGCGCTGATCTTCAAGGATGTCGGCTTCGCTTTCCGCCTCTCCTTCCTCAACAAGTGCGATGAGGCGGAACGGCCGCTGGTGGCGGAATATTATCAGCGCGTCTTTGGCAAGGATCTGCCCGAGAGCGTGGCGAGCCGGGCGAACTGAACCTTCGCACGGCCCCTTGAACGAAAGGGCGGAACCCATGATCGTCGTCGAACGGATCGACCCCAATGGCGGCAGTGCGCACCGGATCAGCATCCGGGGCCATGAGATCGTCGCCGACATGTCGGCGCCGGACGGCCATGACGCCGGGCCGGACCCGCATGACCTGTATGATTCGGCGCTGGGTGCCTGCAAGGCGATGACCATGCTGTGGTATGCCCAGCGCAACGGCATTCCGGTCGAGAATATCCATGTTGGCGTGGTGCGCGATGCGAGCCAGGAACGGGCCGGCGTCTACAAGCTGACCACCCGCATCGCCGTGACCGGCCCGATGAGCGACGAGCAGCATGACAAGCTGATCGCGGTCGCGGCCAAATGCCCGGTCCACAAGCTGATGAGCGAGGTCGAGACGCAGATCGAAACCATCGCCGTGCCGCGCGTGAACGATCCGGAGGGCCGGTGAGCGAACGTTCCCCCCTCGACGCCTTCAAGGATGTGCTGGCCGGAACCGCGCGGGCGATGACGCGCGACATGGAGGTGGAGGTGAGCTTCACCGCCGACACGCCACACATGGTGGGCAAGGCGATCAAGGTGCCGACGCCCAGTCGCGCGTTGCCCGCCGATCAGGTGGCGCTGGCGCGCGGCTTTGCCGACGCCAATGCGCTGAAGCTGCGCCACCATAATGCCAGGCTGCACAATGCGATGGCGCCGGGCGAAGCGGTGGCGCGCGCGGTGTTCGACGCGGTCGAGCAGGCGCGGGTCGAGGCGATCGGTTCGCGGGCGCTGGATGGCGTGCGCGCGAACCTGAACGAGGCGCTGGCGATGCGCCTGAAGTCCGACCCGATCCGCCGGGCACGGGCGGCGGACGAGGTGCCGCTGTCGACCGCGCTGGCGCTCAAGGTGCGCGAGCGGCTGACCGGCCAGGCGGTGCCCGAGGAATTGCGGCCGGCGATGAAGCTGGTCGACCAGTGGATCGAGGACAAGGCCGGCAGCGATCTCGACGCGCTGGGCCTCGCCATCGACGACCAGCGCGCCTTCCAGAAGCTGACCCAGGCGATGCTGGAGCATCTGCAACTGGTCGATGCCGACGTGCCGCCCGAAACCGACGACCCCGAGCCCGAGGATGAGGGCGAGGACAAGGAGGAAGAGCAGGAAGAAGGCGATTCCGGTCAGGAGGAATCGGGCGACAGCGACATGAACGCCGAGGCCCGGTCCGAGGATCAGGGCGGCGAGACCGAAGAGGGCGACACCGACTATAGCGAGGAGTTCGACGCCGACGCGGAAGACGGCGCCGACGATATGGGCGAGGAAGGCATGATGCCGGTGCGGCCCAATCGGCCGACATCCGACCTGCCCCCCGGTTTCGACTATAAATCCTATACCCAGAAGCATGACGAGGTCGTCACCGCCGACGACCTGTGCGACGAGGATGAGCTGAACCGTCTGCGCGGTTTCCTCGACCAGCAACTCGTGTCCTTGCAGGGCGCGGTCACCAAGCTTGCCAACCGGTTGCAGCGCCGGTTGATGGCGCAGCAGCTTCGCTCGTGGGATTTCGACCAGGAGGAAGGGATTCTGGACGCGGCGCGGTTGGCGCGGATCGTGATCGACCCGACCCGGTCGCTGACCTACAAGATCGAGCGCGACACCGAGTTCCGCGATACCGTCGTCACCCTGTTGATCGACAATTCAGGATCGATGCGCGGCCGGCCGATCAGCATCGCCGCGATCAGCGCCGACATCATGGCCCGCACGCTGGAACGCTGCGGCGTGAAGACCGAAATCCTTGGCTTCACCACGCGCGCCTGGAAGGGCGGACAGAGCCGCGAGGACTGGCTGGCGGCGGGGCGTCCGCCCATGCCGGGACGGCTCAACGACCTGCGCCACATCATCTACAAGAAGGCCGACGAACCCTGGCGCCGGGCGCGCAGGAATCTGGGCCTGATGATGCGCGAAGGGCTGCTGAAGGAAAATATCGACGGCGAGGCGCTGCTCTGGGCGCATGCGCGCCTGATCGCGCGACCCGAGGAGCGGCGCATCCTGATGGTGATTTCCGATGGTGCGCCGGTCGACGACAGCACCCTGTCGGTCAATAGCGGCACCTATCTGGAGCGGCATCTGCGCCAGGTGATCGACTGGATCGAGAACCGGTCGCCGGTGCAACTGGTGGCGATCGGCATCGGCCATGATGTCACCCGCTATTATCGCCGCGCCGTGACCATCATGGACGCCGAACAATTGGGCGGCACGATGGTTGAACAGCTTGCAGGGCTGTTCGACGAGGATTGACCGGCCAGTTCGGTCCCGTCGTCCCGCATTATTGGAATTCTGGAGAGGCAAGATGAGTGTCGCCTTTCGTCGCGAAAGCGACGATGAGCATATGGAGCCCAAGTTCGAGCTGCCGATCCCGCCCGGCCCCAATTGGGTCACGGCGCGCGGATTGCGGCTGACGCAGGAACAGGTGGCAGCGCTGGAAGCGATCGACACCGCGGCGATGGACGAGGAAACCGCCAAGAAGCACAAGCGGGTGCTGCGCTACTGGCGCACGCGGCTGGCGACGGCAGAACTGCGCCCGGCGGCCGATGGCGAAGCGGTCGCGTTCGGGACGCGGGTGACCTATCGGTTGAACCGCCAGGAAAAGACCGTGGCGATCGTCGGCGATGACGAGGCCGATCCGCATGAAGGGCGGATCAGCTTTTCCGCACCGCTCGCCCGCGCGATGATGGATGCCGAGATGGGCGAGGCGGTCGATTTTGCCGGCAAGGACGGGGCGATCGAGATCGTGGCGATCGGGGTGGTGAACGAAGCGTAAGCCCCCCTCACCGATTGCGATCATGAAAAGGGCCTCCCGGTGACGTGCCGGGGGGCCCTTTTCGGATTCAGGCGCCGCGCGCGGCTTCGAACAGGAACCAGGCGCGCTGTTCGGCCTGGTCGGTCCAGTCATCGACAATGCCTTCGGTCGCATTGTCGCCTGCCTCGGTGGCGGCGGCCTTCACTGCGCGGAAGGTTTCGACCAGCGCCAGATTGTCGTCGCGCAGTTCCTTGAGCATGTCGGCCGGGCTGACGAAATCGGCGTCATTGTCCTTCACGCTCTGGTGACGGGCGACGTCGCCGATCGAGCGCAGCGTGGTGTTGCCGGTCTTGCGCACGCGCTCGGCAATCAGGTCGGTCACGCCCAGAATCTCGGTCGCCTGCTCGTCGAACATCAGATGATAGTCGCGGAAATGCGGGCCGGAGACATGCCAGTGGAAATTCTTGGTCTTGAGATAGAGGGCAAAGCTGTCGGCCAGGGCACCGTTCAGGGCCTCTGCGACCGACTTGGTGGCGTTGCTCTTGAGGTCGGTGGGCGTCTTGAGATCGGGGGCGGTCATGCATTGTCCTCCTGTTGGGGCGGAATTGATTTCGGACATATAATGATTGTCCGTCAATAAGGTGCCCCCGCAAGTCGGAAATCTTTGGGCAATTTATCGGTCAGGCTGATGAAGGGAATCGATCAGAGCCGGCCGATCGCGCTCATCGCCATGCCAGCGCCCGCCAATATGGCGATGCCGCCGCCGACCAGGCGAATCGCGCGCACCGGCAGCACGGAGAGAAATCGGTCGCGCATCAGGATCACCGGTACGCTGGCGGCGATCACGCCGATCGCGCCGCCGATCGCGGCCAGCGCCGGGTCGGCCGTGCGGGTGGCGATGCCCAGGATCAGGAATTGCGGACCGTCGCCAAAGCCAAGGATGAAGACGCCGAGCGCAGTGGTGAGAAACGGCCCGATGCGCCAGTCATCGAGCGTGTCGGGCATCTTCACCGGCCAGAGCAGGCCGACGCCCAGGAACAGGACCGACAGCGCCATGAACAACAGCCGTGCATCATGGCCGAGCATCGGCCCGATCCAGGCGCCCGCTGCCGCGGACAGGGCGGCATTGGCGATGGCGGCAACGGCGACGCCGGCAATGATCGCCCCGTCGCGTTGATAGCGATGGGCGAGCGCGAGCACAAGCAACTGCCCCTTGTCGCCAATTTCCCCGAACAGGCAGCCCAGCAGGGCGATCAGCAAGGCGTCCATTCCAAATCCCGTCAGGCGTGCAGGCGATGCACCGTAGCGGGCGCGGCGGCCGGCGGCAAAATATTGTCGAGCGGCGGCAGTTCGTCGGCGATCGCGTCCCGCATCCGGTCGAGATAGGAGAGGACGACCGAATCGAGCCCGTCGAGCGAGAGGACCGACTGGAGCGTGGCGGCCAGGTCGCCAACGCTGTCGACGCGGAAGGCGCGCGCGATATGGCGGATCTGGTCGACCTCGTCATGCAGGCGCGGCACCGACACATGGCCGCGCTGGGCGGCGAGCCCATCGACCCGCCGCAGCAGGTCCGCCAGAATCGCCAGTTTCGGATCATGTCGCATGGAGCCATCTCCCTTCATCCGTGCCCCGCCTGACAGCATGCGCGCATAGGGTTAAAGGGCCGTAAAGCCTGTTGCGCAGCCTCCATTGGGCGCGCGAGCCTTGACATCGGGGCGAATCTGCCCCAAGGGGCACCGCTGAAACGGGGCGGTCCGACAGGGCCGCTTTTCTTTTTACGCTATTTCAAGACCAGGGACCAAGCCATGGCCAAGCCGGCAACTGTCAAGATCCGCCTCGTCAGCACGGCTGACACTGGCTTCTTCTACGTCACCAAGAAGAACCCGCGCACCACGACCGAAAAGCTGAGCTTCAGCAAGTATGACCCGGTCGTGCGCAAGCATGTCGAGTTCAAGGAAGCCAAGATCAAGTAAGCCGCTGCGGGCTTCGCGCCCGCGCGCCTGATCTTTCGGCACCGAAAAAGGCCCGTCCCTGTTGGGAGCGGGCCTTTTCCTGTTGGCATTCGAGCCGGATAGGGCCAATCGACATTCAGCCCTGACGGCCTGCAAATGGCGGTTCTCCGCGCTTCCGGTGCTCACGTACTTTAAGTACGCTGCGCTCCGGGTCACGAAAAACCACCATTTTCGTCACGTCATCATCTGAATGTCGATCGCCCCTAGGCCCCCGATCCGAAGATCGGGAGCCCGATGTCGTCAGTTGCCGACCGGCTGGCCGTCGGTGCGACGCACCACGATGGTCGAGGAGCGCGGCTGCTGCCCCGCCACCGGCCAGTTGCCGGTCGGATGCTGGATGTTGATGAAGAAGTTCTTGAGGTCCGGCGTATAGGCGATGCCGGTGATCTCACAGCCCGCCGGGCCGACCAGGAAGCGCTTCGACTGCTTGCTGGTCTGGTCGATATAATACATCGAATTATTGCCGAACGCCCCAGTCATGTTGGTGGCGGCGCCGTTCAGCGTGCCGGCATTGCCGGTCAGATTATGGTCGGTCTGGACCCACAGGCGGCCCTGGGGATCGATGCGGATGCCATCGGGGCTGGAGAAATAGTCGCCGCTGATATTGCCCTTGAGATTATCCTCCGCGAGCGCGGGGTTGCCTGCCAGCAGGAAGATTTCCCAAGTGAAGGCGGTCGCCAGCGGCGAGTCGCCATTTTCACGGAACTTGAGGATATGGCCATGCAGGTTGGTCACGCGCGGATCGGCAGCGTCGGTGACGCGGCGGCCGCTATTGTTGGTCAGCGTGACGAAGATCGCCTGCTTGTTCGGCGCAACCGTGATCCATTCCGGACGGTCCATGATGGTGCCGCCAGCGACGCGGGCGGCCGACTGGGTGTTGACCAGCACATCGGCCTGGTTGGTGAAATTGACCGTCGTCGGGGTCGGCGGCGTGGTCGACTGGCTGACATTGCCCGGATCCTGGGCACCCGCGACCAGACCATTCTGGCCCTGGACCAGCGGACGCCATTCGCCCGTGCCGTCGGCATTGAAGCGCGCGACATAGAGGGTGCCATAATCGAGCAGGTCGGTGTTGGCGGCACGGTTGCTGCTGCTGAAGGCACGGTCCGGCACGAACTTGTAGACGCAGCCCGGCGTCGAATCGTCACCCATGTAGAAGGCGACGCGGTTGTTGGCGTCGGTCATGTGGGCGACATTTTCATGGCTGAAACGGCCGAGCGCGGTGCGCTTGGTCGCGGGGGCCAGTTCCTGGAACGGATCGATCTCGACCACCCAGCCATAGCTGGTGTTGGGCTGGGTCGGGTCGAGATAGTTGTTCGTCGTTTCCTCGCAGGTGAGGTAGGTGCCCCAGGGGGTGCGGCCCGACGAGCAGTTGTTGAGCATGCCACGGATCGTGCCGGGCAGGACGCCCGCAGCAGGGCCACCGACGCGATAGTCGGTGTTGCCGCTGTAGCGCTTGTTATATTTCGAGCCGGCCTTGACCGCGAACTTGCCGTCCGTGCCCTTGGTCACTTCGACCACGGCGATGCCGACGGCCGAGAGCGCGATCGCCTTCTGATCAGCGGTGGCGGTCGACGCGTTATAGCTGCCGCTGGAGAAGAGGATATTATAGTCGGGCAGTTCGAAGTTGATCGCGAGCAGGCCGCCGCTGTTGGCGTCGGTGCCGGTCAGTTCGAAATATTCCATGCCGTCATGATTGCCGCCAGCCCAGGCCGCGGTCTGGCTGACGCTGGTCGGGAAGGTGCCGTTGGCAAAGGCGGTGCCGGCTTCGACCAGATCGCCGGCCTTGAGCAGCACATCGACGGTATAGCCCGACGGCACGGTCACGGTGTCGTTGGTGTTGATCGCGACCGAGGTGAAGTTGATGCCATAGCTGGGCGTCGGAGTCGGCGTGGGGGTGGGTGTCGGCGTCGGCGTGGGGGCCGGCGTGCTGTCGTCGTCATCATCGTCGCAGGCGGCGAGCGCGCCCAGCATCGGCAGCACGGACAGGCCCAGCAGGCCGTTCTTCAGGACGGAGCGGCGGCCCGGATTGGCCGCGACGATGGCTTCCAGACTATCTTCGCCCGAAACAATCTTGGGCTGCGCATCGCGGAAGGCCGCGCGCGCCTCGTCGGTCAGATGAGACATGATAAAATACCCCTGTGCATCCGAGCGTCGGCATGACCGCCGCGCCCTTGGCGCGCATGACGTGACAGAGGAGGATGACGCGCAAACTGCGCTATGATGTCAGAGCAGCGACCGAATGATGACGCATCAGTGACGCTGTTGCCGGCCGGTTACAGCAGTGCGTTCACCTGCTCGACGAACCGCAGCACCGAAATCGGCTTGGACACATAGGCGTCGGCGCCGGCCGCGCGAATACGATCCTCATCGCCCTTCCCGGCATAGGCGGTGACTGCCATGATCGGCACCGCCGACAGGCTGTCATCGCCCTTGAGCGACACGATCAGGTCATAGCCGCTGACATGGGGCAGATGGATGTCGGTAATGACCAGGTCCGGCGCGAATTCGCGCGCCTGCGCCAGCACGTCGCGGCCATCGCGCAGCGGCAGCACGTCATGCCCGTGCGCGCGCAGCAGGTCGCAAAAAAGTTTCAGATTGAGTTCGTTGTCCTCGACAACGAGCACGCGCTTTGCCACGAGTCACCCGCGTTCCAGAGAAGCCCCTTGGTGCGCGCCTATAGCCGCCCATTCCGCGAGAGCCAATCATGCGACCCGAGACCCAGAATGGCAAGCCGGATAGCGCCGCCGATGCCGAAATTTTGGCATTGATGGCAATGGGATGGACGCTGAGCGATGGTCGCAGGGCCGATCGGTTGCTGGCGCTGACCGGACTGGATGCCGATGCACTGCGCGCCGGGGTCGGCAATCGCGCGATTTTGGGCGCGGTGCTGGCCTTCCTGGCCGACCATGAACCCGATCTGGTTGCCTGTGCCGAGGCGATCGACAGCAGCCCGGCGGCCCTGATCGCCGCGAAGGAGAATCTGAGCCGATGAGCCGTCCGCTGATCATCACCGACTGCGACGAGGTATTGCTGCACATGGTCGTGCCGTTCCGCCACTGGCTGGACGAGACGCATGACGTGCATTTCGACATGCGCGAACAGGGTTTTGCCGAGGCACTGCGCCACAAGGACAGCGGCATCCCGCTGGAACGCGAACTGGTGTGGGAATTGCTGATCGCCTTTTTCGATACCGAAATGGCGCGCCAGACCCCGATCAGCGGCGCGGTCGAGGCGCTGCACCGGCTGGCACAGATTGCCGACATCGAGGTGCTGACCAATATCGGCGAGCGTCACCACCAGCTGCGCATCGAACAGCTCGCAAGCCATGGCCTGCACCTGCCGGTCCATTGGAACCATGGCGGCAAGGGGCGCAAGCTGGCCAATATCCTGGCCGAGCGCCAGCCGAGCTGCGCCCTGTTCATCGACGATCTGGGCGAGCATCATGCGTCGGTCGCGCGTCATGCGCCCGGCGTATGGCGACTGCACATGGTCGGTGAGCCCGAAATCGCCGGCGACATCCCGGTCGCGGACAAGGCCCATGCCCGGATCGACGATTGGGCCAGCGCCGAAAAATGGATCATCGCCCGCCTGGCCGAAGGGCCGGCACCCGCTATTTCAACGCCCCTGAATGGAGCCATTGCATGAGCATCGACGCCCGCCTTGCCGAACTCGGCATCACCCTGCCCGCCGCCGCCGCGCCGGTCGCCGCCTATGTGCCGGCGGTCGAGGTCAATGGCCTGCTGCATATTTCCGGCCAGATCGCGCTGAAGGACGGGCAGCTGATGACCGGCCGCCTGGGCGAGGACCGCGACCTCGATTATGGCGTCGAGGCGGCGCGCGCCTGTGGCCTGAACCTCATCGCCCAGATGAAGGCGGCGCTGGGCGGCGATCTCGACCGGGTCGAGCGGATCGTCAAGCTGGGCGCCTTCATCGCCAGCGCATCGGGCTTCACCGATCAGCCCAAGGTCGCCAATGGCGCGTCGGAACTGATGGTCGCGGTGTTCGGCGAAGCCGGCAAGCATGCCCGCAGCGCCGTCGGCGTGCCGGTGCTGCCGCTGGGCGCGGCCGTCGAGATCGACGCGATCGTGCAGGTTCGCCCCGCTGCATAAGCGGCCCGACTGGCTGACCGCCCGCCCCTTCGCCCATCGCGGGCTGCATCGGGCGGGCATCAGCGAAAATGGCATGGCGGCGTTCGATGCCGCCATCGCCAAGGGGCTGGGCATCGAATGCGATGTCCGGCTGAGCCGCGACGGCCTGCCCTTCGTCTTTCATGACGCCAGCCTGATGCGGATGACCGGGCAGCCAGGTGCCGTGGCGGATCGCGATGCGACAGAACTGGACGCGCTGCGCCTGCCCGATGGCGGCGCGATCCCGCGCCTCGCCGCACTGCTGGATGCCTGTATCACGACGCCGCTGCTGATCGAGATAAAGGTCGAGGGGCGCGATGTCGCGCCGATCTGCACTGCGGTGGCAAGGGCACTCGACGGCCGCGACCAGCCGGTGGCGGTGATGTCGTTCAACCCGCTGGCGATGCGCTGGTTTGCGCGACATCGGCCGGACATGGTGCGCGGACTGGTGAGCAGCAGCCAGAATAAGGGGCGGCTGCGCGCGCTTTTCGACCGCACCCTTGCACTTTGGCTGGCCAATCCCGATTTTCTGGCCTGTGATATCCGTGACTTGCCCTTCCGCTTCGCCGCTGCCGCCCGTCGCCGGGGACTGCCGGTGTTGAGCTGGACGGTGCGCAGCGCGGCGCAGCGGGCGATCGCCGCTGCTCATGTCGACCAGATCATCTTCGAGGATATGGCATGAGCGAATTTGTCGCGCGCATCGCCGGTGGCGTCGCCGACCTGCCCAAAGCGCAATGGGATGCCTGTGCCGGCAGCGCCAATCCGTTCGTCAGCTGGGATTTCCTGACCGCACTGGAACAGTCCGGAAGCGTCGGGCCGGGCACCGGATGGCAACCCTTGCCGATCGTCATCGACGGGCCGGACGGAACGATCGCGGCCGCTGCGCCGCTCTATGCCAAGACCCACAGCCAGGGCGAATATGTGTTCGACCATGGCTGGGCCGATGCCTGGGAGCGGGCGGGCGGCCAATATTATCCGAAAATACAGATCGCCGCGCCCTTCTCGCCCGTGCCCGGCCCCCGATTGCTGCTGCGCGATTCGACGCTGGGGCCGGCGCTGATCGCGGGAATCGAGACTTTGGTCGAGCGCAACGACCTGTCATCGGCGCATGCGACCTTCGTCGATCCCGACCAGATCGCCCTGTTCGAGGCGGCCGGCTGGCTGATTCGCGAGGACAGCCAGTTCCACTGGCATAACAAGGGCTATGCCGGGTTCGAGGATTTCCTGGCCGAGCTGTCGAGCGAGAAGCGCAAGAATATCCGCAAGGAAAGGCGGCGCGCGGTCGAGGGGCTGGAGATCGTCCACCTTTCCGGACGCGACCTGACCGAGGCGCATTGGGACATATTCTGGGATTTCTATCAGGATACCGGCGCGCGCAAATGGGGCAGGCCCTATCTGACCCGGTCCTTCTTCTCGATCCTGGGCGAGACGATGGCGGACAGGATATTGCTGATGCTGGCGCTGCGCGAGGGCCAGGCGATTGCAGGCGCACTGAACCTGATCGGCGAAGACACGCTCTATGGCCGCTATTGGGGATGCCGCGAGGACGTGCCCAACCTGCATTTCGAGCTATGCTATTATCAGGCGATCGATGCGGCGATCGCGCGCGGGCTCGACCGGGTCGAGGCGGGCGCGCAGGGCGGCCACAAGCTGGCGCGCGGCTATGCGCCGCAGCCCACCTATTCGGCGCATCATATTCCCAATGCGAGCTTTCGCCGGGCGGTGGCGGGCTTCCTCGACGCCGAGCGGGAGGAAGTGCAGCGCGACCGTTTGTGGCTCAATGAAAGAACGCCCTTCCGCAAGGAAGGCTGATCAGGCGGCGCGGACTTCGGTCGCGACGATCCAGGCGCGGGCCTGGCGCTGGGCCTCGGCAATCTCGCGCGCGGTCATTTCCTCGGCGATCTCGGCGCGCATGCTCTGGCCGGCTTCGCTGCCGCCACGGGCCGCAAGGTTGAACCATTTATGCGCCTCGACCAGGTCGATCGGCATGCCCCCGGTGCCGCAGCTATAGGCGACGCCCAGTTCGAAACAGGCCTCTGCCGAGCCGTGGGCCGCACCGGCCAGACGACTATCCATCAAAAACTGCGCACTTTTGAGACTATTTGCCATGATCTTCCCCTGTATCCCTAACCCAATGTTCCAACCTTTGGTTTGCGAGTGGGGGCAGAATGCCCGGCAGGCCGTAAAAAATGGTTAACGGCAAAATCGGCATATTTGCGCAGTTTGCCCGAAGCTGCTGGATGCGGCAGGGTTAATGCCCGGCGGGCGATGACAGGTGGGCGATGAGGGGCGGAAATAAGCGCGTTGGGGCTGGCGCCGCCGGGCGATTGTCCGCATAGGCCAGTGATGGCCGAAAATTCCCCCATGGGCGCGCAGCCTGCCGCAAAGGATATTCATTTCCGCGAGTTCGTGCTGCTGTGTGCGTGCCTGATGGCGATGAACGCGCTGTCAATCGACCCGATGCTACCGGCCCTGCCCGATATCGGCCGCGACCTGTATATCGCCAACCCCAATGACCGGCAGCTGATCATCAGCTTCTATTTCATGGGGCTGGGCGTAGGATCGCTGCTGTTCGGCGTGCTGTCCGACCAGTTCGGGCGCAAGAAGGTGCTGGGCGGGGCGATGATATTGTTCATCCTGTCCTCGATCGCCTGTGCCGGGGCGCACAGCTTCACCATGTTGCTGATCGCGCGCACCAGCGCCGGCTTCTTTGCCGGGGCGAGCCGCGTCATCACCGTCGGCATCATCCGCGACCGGTTCAAGGGCGACGCGATGGCGCGGGTCATGTCGCTGATCTTCGCGGTGTTCATGCTGATCCCGGTGATGGCGCCCAGTTTCGGCCAGGCGATATTGTGGATCGCGCCGTGGCGCTGGATCTTCTGGGTGCTGGCGATCCTGGCGACCGCGATCCTGGGCTGGATGGCGATCCGCCTGCCCGAGACGCTGCATCCCGACAATCGCATCCGCATCAACCCGCGCACCATCCTCCAGACGGTCGGCACGATCTTCCGCACGCGCAGCTCGATCGGTTACATGCTGGCGAGCGGCGTGGTGATGAGCGGCCTCATTGGCTTCATCCTGTCGGTGCAGCAGATCTTCTTCGACGTGTTCCATGCGCAGAAGATCTTCCCCCTCGCCTTTGCGACGATCGCCGGCAGCATGGGGATCGGCAGCCTAGTCAACAGCCGGCTTGTCTCGCGCTTCGGTGCGCGGCGGCTGAGCCAGAGCGCACTGATCGCCTTCATCCTGATCGCGGCGGTGCATCTGGCGGTGATCCTGGCCGGACAGGAAACGATCGTCACCTTCATGGTCCTGCAGGCGATGACGATGATGACGGTGGCGTTCACCGCGTCCAATTTCAGCGCGATCTCGATGGAGCCCTTCTCCAAGGGAGCGGGCGTCGCCTCCTCCTTCCAGGCGTTCCTGACGACCGCGGTGTCGAGCGCGCTGGGCAGCCTGGTCGGTCGCGCCTTCGACGGGACCACCCTGCCCTTCACGCTGGGGCTGCTGGTGTTCGGATCGGGATCATTGCTGATCGTCTTCTGGGCGGAGCGCGGAAAGCTGTTCACCCGGCCGCACCTCAACGCGCTGCGCGAGGATTATGAGGCAATGCACTGATAGATGGATAAGGGGCCGGGCGCACCGATGCGATGCGCCCGGCCGGTTCGTCAGAAGCGCGTGCTGAGGCCCAGATTGATCGAGCGGCCCATGCCCGGCACCGGGCGCAGCGTGCCGGTCGCGCCATAATCGCCCAGTGACATGCCGCCGAGCGGCAGGTCATAGCCGGCGTCGAAGAGATTCTTCGCCTCGACCGTCAGCTTCAGCCCCTTGGCCCAAAGCGGCAACGTATAGCCGGCGCGCAAGTCGACCAGTGCATAGCCGCGCGTGCGCGGTTCGTTGCGGGTGGCGTCGACGCGATTCTTGTCGGCGACAAATTCGACATCCGCGCCCAGTTCCAGCGCGTCGATGCGATGGGCGAGGCCCATCTTCAGGTCGAGCGGCATCTGGCGATAGAGCGGGCCGCCATCCGACAGATTGCGGCCATGGACATAAGCAGCGCTGGCGGTGAAGCTGGTTTCGGCATGGGCGCTGCGCTGGAGCGGCACGCTGGCGCTGACATCGACGCCGTAAAATTCAGCATCCTGATTGGCGAATTGCAGCTGCACGAAGCCGCTGGGCATGCCCATCATGTCGGTCAGATCCTGAAGATGGACCGCGTCGATATAGTCGTTCACGCGGGTATAATAGGGCGAGATCTTCAGCGTCGCCCCGCCCTTCGCGGTCAGACGCAGCGCGGCGCTGACGGTGTCGGCCTGTTCCGACTTGAGGTCGAGATTGCCGACATAGCCATTGCCGTCGCCATACCAGCCGATCATCTGGCTGGCCATCGCACCCCGGCCCCAGGCATAGCGTTCGTAGAGATTGGGCGCGCGGCTCTTGTGGGCATAGCCCAGTTCAAAGGCGAGCAGGTCGGACGCCTGCCAGCTCGCCAGTGCGGTCGCGCTCCAGTTGTTGTCGGTGCGGCGATGGCTGCGCGCATTGAAGGCTTCGGCCGCCATGGAGTCCGCCATGTTCATCATGCCGGTGCCATAGGGCTGGACGTCGCCCGTATTCATCCGCACCCGATCGAAGCGCGCGCCGATCGAGGTGGAGAGCCGATCGGTCCAGTGCGATTCCCATTCGCCGAACAGGCCCAGCCGGTCGCGCCGGCCATTGTTGATGTTGATATAGGGATTGGGGCCCATCATCATCGATCCGGCGACCGGCGGCCACCAGTCGTCCATGCCCTGATGCTGATAATCGCCGCCCACGCGCAGCGTATCGTGCGGGCCGACCGGCAGGCTCAGCTTCATCGCCGAGGTGAAGCTGTGAATTTGCGTGTTCATCGGCATGGCGCCGGGCTGCTTGTCGGCGAGGAAGTCCATCCGATGGGCGGTGTCGCGATAGCCGACGCTGGCATCGACATCGCCCCAGGCGAAGGTGCCGCGATAGCGGCCGTTGAGGAACCAGGACCTGTTCGAGGTCATGTCCATATATTGGTTTGGGAAGCCCTCATAGGGCGAGAAATGATAGCCGCCCTTCAGCTCAAACAGGCCGAGACGGTTCTGAGCGGCGAGCGCCAGTTGATGGTCGGTCTTGGCATATTCGGTCGAACGCACCACGCCCCGGTTGCCGCCACCGTCATAATTGTCGGACTGGGTGTAGGAGCCGCTATAGGTGGCGCTGATCCGCTTGCCCGCGACCGTCAGCGTGACGCCGCCGCCAAAAGCATCGCCATTGCGGCGATAGAAGCTGGAGGCCTCGCCCGTGACCAAGGTGCCGCCATCGACGGCGAAGCTCGGCATCGCGCTTTCGACGGCGATGATGCCGGCGATATTGTCGCCGCCCATGCTGACCGGCGAGACACCCGGCACCACCGCGATGCTGCCGACCGTCTGCGGATCGGTATAGGAAAGCGGCGTGTTCATGTCGTTGGGGCAGGCGATGTCGACCGGGATACCGTCAAGCGTGATGCGAATCCGCTGTTCGGTCAGGCCACGCAGCGCCGGCATGGAGGAAAAGCCGCCGCCGCCATTGGCCGCGACGCCGGGCAGGCTGGCGAGGATGGCAGCGGTGTCGCTGCTCGACAGGGCCCGGCGGCGCAATGTGCCGCTACCGAGCCGGGCGCCGTTGAGCGGCGCGCTGCCGATATCGAGCGACGCTCCGTCGAAGCGGGTCTGGAGCGGCGGGGCCGCGTCATCGATGGTGGGGGTATCGGCCGGCAGGCTGTCCTGCGCGGCGACATGGGTGGGGAGCAATGCCAGCGATGCGGCGATTGCGACGAGAGATGTCTTCATCGGAAACCCTGTTTGCGCGCGCTTGCCTTCGCGGCAGGGGCGCTTGATCTGAAAGAAAGGCCGCGCGGCTGCACGGCGATGGTCAGATCAGGCGGGTGGTCCGCGCAAAGGGGGGCGCAGATGACCCGCGCGCACGAGCGCCGGCGGCCGCACCGGCGCGAAGCCGAGCAGCAGCGCGAAGGCGATCGCCAGCTCCAGGATCAGCGGATCAATGCCACCGAGCGAGGCCATGGAGAGAGCGCCATAGGGACATGTGCGCTTGGCCGCGTCGGCCGGCTGATGATCGGGATCGGCCTGCAACGGGACGATCAGTTGCGAGGCAGTACTGCCGATCGCGGCGTCATGGCAGAACTGGATGACCAGGGTGCGCTGCTGCTGCGCCAGCATGAAGCCACCGGGCAGCAAGGCCTTCATGCACAGCGCCAGCAGGACAAGCGCCAGCGCTTGCCCCCGATGCTGCTGAAGATAGACGCGCAGGCTCCCCATGGGGACGGCCTAGCCCGGCCCCCGCCGCCTGTCACCAAGACAAAAGGTCGCAGGGGTCGGGCCGGCAGCGGCACCCAAGAAAAAAGGGGCGGTTTCCCGCCCCTTCCTTCCATCGATCGTCAGGCCGATCAGGCGTCCTGGCCGCCCGGCGTGTGCGCGCCCGGCAGCGGCGGCACCGGCTGGGGCGGGATGCCCGCGCCAGCCTCCGCCACATCGACCACGCCCCGGCCGACATGGCTGCGGCTGCGGCTATAGGCGAAATAGACGATCAGGCCGAGCGTCGCCCAGCCGACGAACATCAGCTTGGTTTCGACGCCCAGGCTCCAGAAGAGATAGGCGCAGCCGGCGATGGCGATCGGCGCGGTGATGTAGATGGCCGGAGTGCGGAACGGACGCTTGCGGTCCGCATCGGTCTTGCGCAGGCGCATCACCGCGATCGACACGGCGGCGAAGGCGAAGAGCGTGCCCGAGTTGGAGATGTCCGCCAGAATGCCGACCGGGAAGAAGGCCGCGAACAGCGCCACGAAGATGCCGGTCAGGATGGTGATGACGTGCGGCGTCTTGTAGGTCGGATGCACCTTCGAGAAGAGTTCCGGCAGCAGGCCGTCGCGGCTCATGACGAAGAAGATGCGGGTCTGGCCGAACATCATCATCAGGATGACCGAAGGCAGGGCCAGGCCGGCGGCGAGGCCGAGCAGGTTGCCGATCTGGGGCCAGCCGATTTCACGCAGGGTCCAGGCCAGCGCTTCCTTCGAGCAGGTGACGGCTTCGGTGCCGGCAGCGGCCAGGGCGGCGCACTGCTGCGACAGGGCGGTCGAACCGGGGGCGAGGACTTCGCCGGCCGGGCCATAGACCGGCTGTGCGCCGACGGTGCCGATCACGCCGGCGGCCACCAGCATGTAGAAGATGGTGCAGATGGCGAGCGAGCCAATCAGACCGATCGGCATGTTGCGCTGCGGATTCTTGGTTTCCTCCGCTGCGGTCGAAACCGCGTCGAAGCCGACATAGGCGAAGAAGATCGAGGCGGCAGCGGCCGACACGCCCGAGAAGCCGAGCGGCATGAACGGGGTGAAGCCCTTCATGTTCATGACCGGCACCGACAGGACGATGAACAGGGTCAGCGCCGACACCTTGATCGCGACCAGCACCGCGTTGACGGTGGCGCTTTCCTTGGTGCCGATGACCAGCAGC
Organism: Sphingobium yanoikuyae; assembly: GCF_013001025.1. Taxonomy (NCBI): domain Bacteria; kingdom Pseudomonadati; phylum Pseudomonadota; class Alphaproteobacteria; order Sphingomonadales; family Sphingobiaceae; genus Sphingobium; species Sphingobium yanoikuyae. The sequence goes on from NZ_CP053021.1 coordinate 4,157,432, forward strand.
CAGGTGACGAGCGACGCGATCAGCATCGCCGGCAAATTGACCATGCCGCCATCGAACGGCCCGCGCGTCAGCAGATCGGGTATGTCGAGATGGAAGGTATGTTCAATGAGGCCGACCACATAGCCGGACCAGCCCACCGACACGGCGCCGGCGGCGACCGCATATTCGAGGATCAGCGCCCAGCCGACCATCCAGGCGATGAGTTCGCCCATCACAGCGTAGCTATAGGTATAGGCCGAACCCGAGACCGGGACCATGGCGGCCATTTCGGCATAGCAGAGCGCGGCGACCGCGCAGACGAAGCCGGCAATGACGAAGGAGAGCATCATGCCCGGCCCCGCCTTTTGCGCGGCTTCGGCCGTCAGCACGAAAATGCCGGTGCCGATGACGGCGCCGATGCCCAGCATGGTGAGTTGGAATGCGCCCAGTGAGCGATGCAGTGATTTTTTCTCTGCCGTCGCCAATATGGCGTCGAGAGGCTTAACGCGCCCGAAAATCATCAATGAAACCCTTTATTGGAGTCTTCTGCCCGGGCGACGCGCAAGCCGCCCCCCCTTTTCTGTGGGACGGGAGACTATCGCCTAATCCGCCATGCGCAAGTATGTTGCGCTTCTGAGACATGCTTCTTCACTGAACGCGCGAAGGAAATTTTATGATCGAGTTGCTGCGGGCGCCCGCGCTGGGCGATGTCCCGCATGGCTTTGCCGGACGACAGGGGGGCGTATCGACCGGGGTGTGCGCCGGTTTGAATGTCGGGCTGGGATCTGAGGACGACCGGCTGGCGATCCTGCGCAACCGCGATCTGGCGCGCGACGCGCTGCTGCCCGGCGCGACGCTGGTGACGGTGCGGCAGGTCCATTCGCCCGATGTGGTGACCGTGACCGCGCCGATCGCCGAGGATGAACGGCCCGAGGCGGATGCGATGGTGACGCGCACGCCGGGGCTGATCCTGGGCATATTGACCGCCGACTGCGTGCCGGTGCTGTTCGCCGACCGGGAAGCCGGCGTGATCGGCGCGGCCCATGCCGGCTGGAAGGGCGCGATCAGCGGCGTCACCGACCGGACGATCGCGGCGATGGAGATGCTGGGCGCGACGCGTGCGGGCATTGCCTGCGCCATCGGCCCCTGCATCGGGCGTGCTTCCTATGAGGTGACTTTGGACTTTGCCGAACGGTTCGAGCGGGACGACGCGGACAATGCGCGATTCTTCAGCGCCGGGCGCGCCGGCCACTGCCAGTTTGACATTGCCGCCTATGTCGCGTCGCGGCTGCAGGCGGCGGGGATCGGCCGGATCAGCCTGCTGGACGAGGACACCTATAGCCAGGCCGATCGCTTCTTCAGCTATCGCCGGTCCTGCCATGCGCAGGAAAGCGATTATGGCCGGCAGATATCGATGATCGCCTTACCCAGCTGAACCCGGCTGAGGGGCTTCAAAAGCCGGACAGAGTAGCGCATGAGAGGGGCTGACATGACCAGTTCTTCCCAGACCCTGCCGGACGTCGGCGATGGCAGCCGCCTTTATCAGCAACTGGCCCGGCGGTTGCTCGCGGACCTGGCGGGTGGCCGCTATGCCGTGGGCGACCGGCTGCCGCCCGAGCGCGAGCTGGCGATCGAGCATGATGTCAGCCGCCCGACCGTGCGCGAGGCGATCATCGCGCTGGAGGTGCAGGGACTGGTCGAGGTGCGGGTCGGATCGGGCGCCTATGTGGTGCGGATTCCCGGCGCCGATCGCCAGGCGACCGAGACGCCACGGTTCAGCATCACCGCCTTCGAACTGATGGAGGCGCGACTGGCGATCGAGGGCGAGGCGGCAGCGCTGGCGGCGCTCCATGCCCGGCCGGACGAACTGGACGAACTGGACCGGCTGGTCGCGCAGATCGCCAGCGAGAATCTGCGCGATGGCGATGCCTATGCGGTCGACCAGCAATTCCACATGCTGATCGCGCAGGCGACGCGCAACGCGGCGCTGGTCGACAGTGTCGCTCGGCTGTGGGAAATGCGGGCGAGCGCGCCGGAATCCCGGCTGCTGCTCGCCAAGGCCCGTGCCGCCAAGGTAACGCCGGTGGTCGAGGAACATCGCGTCATCGCCCAGGCGATCCGGGCGCGCGATCCGGCGGCGGCGCGGGCAGCGATGCGCGGCCATCTGGCGGCGGTGATCGACCATCTGCTGTTCGCGACCGAGGAGGCAGCGGTCGAGGAAGCGCGCAAGGCGGCGCAATCGACCCGCGCCCGCTTTGCCCCCGGCGCGGACTGATCCCGACAGGGCAAATTGACAGCGATGATGACAGCACCGGGGCGATGCCCGCGGGCGATGGCCCGCGCCTGCTTGACCGGCTGAGCGACAAAAACTAAACACCTGTTCAGTCAAACAGGCTTCGCGGCAAGCGGGCAGGACGGGAGAGAGCGGATGCGGGGGACACGCGGGCTGTTTCTGGTGCGGACGGTGGCGGGACTTGCGCTGGCGGCGTCGGCCGCGGGGCTGGTGGCGCAGCAGGCGATGCAGACCGGCACGGGGGCCGACTGGCCGGGCGTCGGCGGCAGCGCCGACGAGAGCGGCTATAGCCAGCTGAGCGCGATCAACACCGCCAATATCCGCAAGCTGGGCCTGGCCTGGTCACTCGACCTGGAGGGCGAGGTATCGCTGGAGGCGACCCCGCTGGCGGTGAACGGCATCCTCTATTTCAGCGGCAGCTATGGCGCGGTCTATGCCGTCGACGGGGCGAGCGGCAGGCTGATCTGGAAATATGATCCGGAAATCTGGAAGGTCAATCCGACCCGGCAGGCGATGGGCATGGGCGTCAATCGCGGTGTCGCTTACGATAATGGCCGCATCTTCATCGGCGTGCTCGATGGCCGACTGATCGCGCTGGATGCCAGGACCGGCGCGGTCGCCTGGAGCGTCAACACGCTGCCGCCCGGCACGATGCACAGCCTGACCGGCGCGCCGCGCACCTTCAACGGCAAGGTCATCATCGGCAATGGCGGCGCCGACATCGGCCAGCGCGGCTTCGTCACCGCCTATGACCAGAAAACCGGGGCGCAGGTCTGGCGCTTCTGGACGGTGCCGGGCAGCCCGGAGCAGAATGCCGGCGACCCGGTGATGGAAATGGCGGCCAAGAGCTGGAACGGTTCCTACTGGAAGACCGGCACCGGCGGCACGGTGTGGAACGGCATGACCTTCGACCCGGAGCTCAACCGCATCTATCTGGGCGTCGGCAATGCCGGCCCTTATGACCCGGAAAAGCGCAGTCCGGGCGGCGGCGACAATCTGTTCGTCGCCTCGATCGTCGCGCTGGATGCCGATAGCGGCCAATATATCTGGCATTATCAGCAGAACCCCCGCGAAAGCTGGGATTACAAGGCGACGGCCAACATGATCGCCGCGACCGTGACGATCGACGGCCGGCCGCGCCAAGTGCTGATGCAGCAGCCGACCAACGGCTTCTTCTATGTGCTGGACCGCGAGACCGGAAAACTCATCTCGGCCGAGAAGGTCGGCAAGGTGAGTTGGGCCAGCCATATCGACATGGCCACGGGACGCCCGGTGGAAACCGCCAACGTCCATTATCAGGACGGGCCGGTCGACATCTATCCCAGCACATTGGGCAGCCATAACTGGCAGGCGATGAGCTACAGCCCGCAGACGGGGCTGGCCTATATCCCCTATATGCAGGCCGGCGCCCGCTACGCGAAGGCGGACAAGGGATTCCTGGCCAGCATCACCGGGGCCAGCGCTAGCTTCATTACGGAAAAGCGCGACAAGGACGACCTGACCGGCGCGCTGCTGGCGTGGGACCCGGTGGCGCAGAAGGCACGCTGGCGCATGACGCGGCCCCATCTGTGGAATGGCGGGACGCTGGCGACGGCCGGCGGGCTGGTGTTCCAGGGGACGGCCGACGGCTATGTCCGCGCCCATGATGCGGCGAGCGGCAAGGAATTGTGGCGGTTCAATGCGGGGCTGGGGATCATCGGCGCCCCGATGAGCTATGCCATCGGCGATACTCAATATGTGTCGCTGCTGGTCGGCTGGGGGGGCACCACGGCAGCGGCCAGCGAGATATTGAATGTCGGCTGGAAATATGGCGCCCAGCCCCGCCGCTTGCTGAGCTTCGCGATCGGCGGCAAGGCGCGGCTCGCCCCCTCCCCGCCGCGCGACATGGCGGTCCATGCGCTCGACGATCCCGGCATCGTGCTGGACGAAAAGGCGGTGGCCGCGGGCAAGGAGATGGGTTTCATCTGCGGCGCCTGCCACGGCATGGCGTTCAAGGGGGCCGGCGCACCGGGACCGGACCTGCGCGAATCCGCCCTGTCGCTGTCGGAGGAGAATTTCTACCAGGTGGTGCAGGAGGGCGCGCTGGCCGAACGGGGCATGCCGCGCTTCCCGCTGGGCAAGGCGCAGATCCACAATATCTGGTCCTATCTGCGCGCCACCGCGCGCGAGGCGCTGGGCACGCGCAAGCCCGACACCGACACGCCCACGGCGGCGCGCTTCTGATGCAGATGACCGGCGAGGAGCGGATCGCCGCGCCGCGCGACGCGGTATGGCAGGCGCTCAATGATCCGGCGGTGCTGCGCCAGTGCATTCCCGGCTGCCAGTCGCTGGAGCGTGACGGCGGGGACCGGTTGCGGGCCGAGATCGCGGTGAAGATCGGGCCGATCGGCGCGCGCTTTGCCGGCACCGTCACCCTGTCGGAGATCGACGCCCCCAATGGCTATCGCATCAGCGATGAGGGCCAGGGCGGCACGGTGGGCCATGCCCGTGGCGGCGCGAAGGTGACGCTGGCCGCCGATGGCCGGGCCACGCGCCTGTCCTATGCGGTCGAGGCCGAGGTTGGCGGCCGGCTGGCGCAGCTGGGTGGACCGATCATCGACGCCACGGCGAAGCAGCTTGCGGGGCAATTCTTCCGTAACTTCAACGCAGTGGTCAGCGGCGCAGACGCGCCGGCGGAGGATGGTCCGGTCGCGGCGGTGACGGCGCCGGTGCTGGCCGCTCCATCGGCGGGCGGCCATCCCTGGGGCTGGATCATCGCGCTTTTGCTGGCGCTGGCGACCGGGGTGCTGCTGGAGCGCAGCGGCGTGGCGGGCACCGGCATGGTAGCGATCGGCCTGTTGCTGGCGGTGACGGCGCTGGCCGGGTTCGAGGCCGGGCGCAGGGGGCGGCGATGAAGCCCGCGCCGTTCGACTATGTCCGCGCCACCAGCATCGACCATGCCTGCACGCTGCTTGCCGAGGCCGGCGGCGGCGCACAATTGCTGGCGGGCGGCCAGACGCTGATGCCGTTGCTGGCGCTGCGCATGAGCCAGCCCTTCATCCTGATCGACATCGGCCATCTGCCCGAATTGCAGGGCATCGCCGCCCACGCCGGCGGCCTGCGGATCGGCGCGGCGACCCGGCAGGCCGATGCGCTGGTCCATCCCCTGCTGGCGCAGGCCTTGCCCGTCTTCGTCACGGCGCTGGCCCATGTCGGCCATCACCAGACCCGCAATCGCGGGACGATCGGCGGATCGATCGCGCTGGGTGAACCGGCGGCCGAGATGCCGGCGACGGCGGTGGCGCTGGGGGCCTCCATGACCCTGCGATCGGTGCGCGGCGCGCGGACCATGGCCGCCGACGCCCTCTATCTTGGTCCCTATGCGACCGCGATCGCGCCGGACGAGATGCTGGTGGCGATCGATTATCCGGCCTGGCCGGCGGATGCGGTGCCGCTGTTCCGCGAAGTAGCGCGGCGGCCCGGCGATTTCGCACTGGTCGGGCTGGTCGGCGCGCTGGCGATCGCGGAAGGCCGGATCGAGCGGGCGGGCATCGCCTGGTTCGGCATGGGGCCGACACCGATGCGCGCGCGGCAGGCGGAGCAGGCGCTGGTCGGCCAGGCGATCGACCGAGTTGATGTGCAGGCCATTGCCGATCTGGCGATCGCCGACAGCGCGCCGTTCGACGATGGCCATGCCAGCGCCGCCTATCGACGCAGCGTCGGCCGGCGCATCTTTGCCAGCAGCCTGGCGCAGGCGCTCGACCGGAGGCTGGCGGCATGAGCGAGCATCGCATTTCGATGACGGTGAACGGCCAGCAGCATCGCGGGCTGGTCGACGGGCGGCTGACGCTGAGCGACTGGCTGCGCGAGGCGGCGGGCTATACCGGCGTGCATGTCGGCTGCGAGCAGGGGGTGTGCGGCGCCTGTACCGTGATCGTAGACGGGCGCGCGGTGCGATCCTGCCTGATGCTGGCGGTGCAGGCCGATGGATGCAGCCTGACCACGGTCGAGGGGCTGGCGGCGGCCGACGGCACGCTCCATCCGGTGCAGCAGGCGCTCAAGGATTGCCATGGCCTGCAATGCGGTTTCTGCACGCCCGGCATCGTCATGACCCTGGCCGCGCTCCGTGCGGATGACTCTCGCCCCGACGAAGAGGCGATGACCGAGGCCATGTCCGGCCATCTGTGCCGCTGCACCGGCTATCAGGGGATACGCCGCGCGATCCGGCAACTGGCGGCGGAGGATGGTGCGCCATGAACGCGCCGCCGATTTCCGCGCAGCGCTTCATCGGCCAGCGCGTGCCGCGCAAGGAGGATGGCCGGCTGCTGACCGGGCGCGGCAGCTTCGTCGACGATATCATCCTGCCCGGCATGCTGCACGCCGCCTTCGTCCGCAGCCCGATCGCGCGCGGCACGATCCGGTCGATCGATACCGATGTCGCACGCGCCCAGCCCGGCGTCCATGCGGTGCTGACCCAGGCGGATCTGGCGCCGTTCGGCGTCACCATGCTGAGTTTCTTCCTCGGCCCGGTGGAGGTGGCGATGACCCCGCTGGCCGACGGGCGGGTCGCCTATGTCGGCCATCCGGTCGCGCTGGTGATCGCCGATGATCGCTATCTGGCCGAGGATGCCGCCAGCCTGGTCCTGGTCGATTATGCCGAGGAAACCGCCGTCGTCACGCTGGACGATGCGCGCCTTGGCCCACGGGTGCATCTCGACACCGACGACAATGTCGCCGCGCTGATGGGCGAGGAGGACGCCGATGCCGCGCTGGAGGCGCTGCTGACGGGCGCGCCGCATCTGGTCAGCCAGTCGATCCGCCATCAGCGCATCGCCCAGTCGCCGATGGAGACGCGCGGCGTGGTGGCGAGCCTGCAGGGCGAGAGCGAATTGCTGGTCCATATCACCTGCGCCGGGCCGCAGTTGGTGGCGCGCTGGCTGACGCTGGCGCTCGACCGGCCGGGGCTGAGCGTGCGGGTGATTGCCAAGGATGTCGGCGGCTCCTTCGGCCTCAAGAATCATCCCTGGATGGAGGAGGTGTCCGCCATCCTTGCCGCCATGCTGCTGCGCCGGCCAGTCAAGTGGATCGAGGACCGGATCGAGAATCTGACCGCCGCCAACCAGGCGCGCGAGCAGGAGATGACATTGCGCGCCGCCTTCGACACGGACGGGCGGCTGATCGCCAGCCATGCCGATTATGCGCTCAACAATGGCGCCTATCCGATGGGGGCGGACGCCAATATCGCCGTCCATATGTTCCTGTGGGCGGCCTATAATATCCCCGCCTACAGCTTCGTGTCGCGCGGCTGGTACAGCAACACGCCGGGGCTGGCCGCCTATCGCGGCCCCTGGGCGATCGAGACGCTGGCGCGCGAGACCTTGCTCGACCGGGCGGCGCGGCAGATCGGCATCGATCCGATCGAAATCCGTCGCCGCAACCTCTGCACCGCTGCCGACCAGCCGTCGGTCACGCCGCTCGGCATCCCGCGCGAGGATATCACGCCGGCGCAATGTCTGGAGAAACTGCTGGCGGTGGTGGACGTGCCCGCCTTCCGCGCGGAGCAGGCCGCGGCGCGGGCACAGGGGCGCTATCTGGGCCTGGGCCTCGCCGCCTATATCGAACCGACCGGCGCGGCCGGCAGCATCGCGGTGATGACCGGCGAGCTGGCGCAGCTGCGGATCGAGCCGACCGGACGGGTGGTCGCGGTGATGAGCGTCCATTCGCAGGGCCATGGCACCCAGACGACGATGGCTCAATGCATCGCCGAGCAGCTGGGCGTGCCAATCGAGGATGTCACCATCTTCGACGGCGACAGTTCGCGCGGCGGCTTCGGTCCCGGCGCGGGCGGCAGCCGTCAGGGGGTGATCGGCGGCGGTGCGGCGATCCGGGCCGGGCGCCTGCTCGCCGACAAGGTGAAGGTGGTGGCCGCCCATCTGCTCAACGCCAGTCCGGAGGCGATCAGCCTGGCGGACGGGATGGTCCATGTCGCCGGCGCGCCGGAGATGCGGCGAACGCTGCGCGAAATTGCCGAGATCGCCTATGGCGAACCGGGACGGATGCTGCCGGGCATGGAGACGGGGCTGGAAGCGCAATATCGCTATGATCCGCCGCCCATGACCTTCACCAGCGCAGCCCATGCCTGCATCGTCGAGGTCGATGCCGACACCGGCTTCGTCAGCATCCGGCGCTGGGTCAGCAGCGAGGATTGCGGGGTGATGATCAACCCTGCGGTGGTCGAGGGGCAGATTGCCGGCGGCCTGGCCCAGGCGATCGGCAGCGTGCTGCTGGAGGATGCCGCGCGCGATGCACAGGGCAATCCGACGGCGGCGACCTTCAAGGATTATGCGCTGCCGACAATCTTCGACGTGCCCGATTTCGAATATGTCCACGCCGATACGCCCTCGCAGGCCGAAGGCGGTTTTCGCGGCGTTGGCGAGGGCGGCTGCATCATCGGCCCACCGACCCTGGTCAATGCAATCGCCGATGCGCTGGCGCCGTTCGGCGAGGTTCCGGTGGATCTGCCGCTGACGCCGGACAAGCTGATGACCGTGATCGAAGGGCAGCCCTGGCCCGAACGTCCGGTCAGCCGCTTCCATCCCGACCATCGGGCGCCGGAGGTCGATACCCCTGCCCCGGTAGCGCCCACCGCCTCGACGGTCGCGCCGGCCGTCCCGGTCGGGATCGACGGCGCGTGGAAGCTGGTGCTGGCGACGCCGATGGGGCCGCAGCCGATGGTGGCGCATTTCGAGGTTTCGGGCGACCGGGTGACCGGGCGACTGGAGGCGGATCAGGGCTCGCAGGATTTTGCCGGGACGGTGAGCGGCGATCAGGTCCGCTGGGAGATGAAGGTGACCAGGCCGATGGCGATCACGCTTAAATATGCGCTGGTCTTTGCCGGCGACAGCGTGAGCGGCAAGTGCAGGATGGGGCTGTTCGGCACCGCCAAGGTGCGGGGCGCTCGGGTGCGATGATTTCCGGGCATAAAAAAGCCGCCGCGGAATGAACCGAGGCGGTGTGTGTGTGCTATGCTGTGAAGTTGGTTGCGGGAGTAGGATTTGAACCTACGACCTTCAGGTTATGAGCCTGACGAGCTACCGGGCTGCTCCATCCCGCGACACTGGGCGTTTTTGTGTGGCCCTGACATGCAAAAAGGGCGGCTTTGCGGGCCGCCCTGTTTTGTAACATTGTGATGGGTTTTTGATCCGTTGCTATGCGCGTGCTTCAATGCCTGGCGACGCCCTACTCTTCCAGTGCTTGAGCAATAGTACCATCGGCGCAGACTGGTTTCACGGCCGAGTTCGGGATGGGATCGGGTGGGTCACAGACGCTATGGTCACCAAGCAATGAAGCAGGCGCATAACTGCGGGTTTTTAATCGATACCGTGCACTATTCACTTTCACTTGGGAAAGTGAACAACAAGAGCTTTTGAGTTTGTATGTTCGTATATCTGGGCTGGCTTAACACCACGCCATCAGCGTCTTAGCTGTTTCCAGCATTGTCGTTGATGGTGGGACTCTTAAGCGCGAACAGAGCAATTAGGACTGGTTAGCTCCATGCGTTACCGCACTTCCACATCCAGCCTATCAACGTCGTGGTCTACGACGGCTCGATGAAATCTTATCTTGAGGGAGGCTTCCCGCTTAGATGCTTTCAGCGGTTATCCCGTCCATACATAGCTACCCTGCTGCGCCACTGGCGTGACGACAGGTACACCAGAGGTATGTTCAACCCGGTCCTCTCGTACTAGGGTCAACTCCTCTCAAATTTCGACGCCCACGGCAGATAGGGACCAAACTGTCTCGCGACGTTCTGAACCCAGCTCACGTACCACTTTAATTGGCGAACAGCCAAACCCTTGGGACCTGCTCCAGCCCCAGGATGTGATGAGCCGACATCGAGGTGCCAAACGATTCCGTCGATATGAGCTCTTGGGAATCATCAGCCTGTTATCCCCGGCGTACCTTTTATCCGTTGAGCGATGGCCCTTCCACGAGGGACCACCGGATCACTATGACCGACTTTCGTCTCTGCTCGACTTGTCAGTCTCGCAGTCAGGCGGGCTTATGCCATTGCACTCTAACAGACGGTTTCCAACCGTCCTGAGCCCACCATCGCGCGCCTCCGTTACTCTTTAGGAGGCGACCGCCCCAGTCAAACTACCCGCCACAGAGGGTCCCTGCACCGGATAACGGTGCGAGGTTAGACATCAGAAAACAACAGGGTGGTATTTCACCTATGGCTCCACATCAACTGGCGTCAATGCTTCAAAGCCTCCCACCTATGCTACACAGTTCTTTCCTAATGCCACTCTGAAGCTGCAGTAAAGGTGCACGGGGTCTTTCCGTCTAACCGCGGGTACTCCGCATCTTCACGGAGAATTCAATTTCGCTGAGCATATCCTGGAGACAGTGGGGAAGTCGTTACGCCATTCGTGCAGGTCGGAACTTACCCGACAAGGAATTTCGCTACCTTAGGACCGTTATAGTTACGGCCGCCGTTTACCTGGGCTTCAATTCAGAGCTTGCACTCCTCCTCTTAACCTTCAGGCACCGGGCAGGCGTCAGGCCCTATACGTCGTCTTGAAGCCGACTTAGCAGAGCCCTGTGTTTTTGCTAAACAGTCGCTACCCCCTGGCCTGTGCCCCCCATCAAAAGTTGCCTTAAGATGGGGCCTCCTTCTTCCGAAGGTACGGAGGCAATTTGCCGAGTTCCTTCAGGATACTTCTCTCAAACGCCTTGGTATACTCTACCATTCCACCTGTGTCGGTTTAGGGTACGGTCTATACGGTGGGGCTATTTCCTGGGACCCCTTCACTGCCCGGAGCAATCCAATAAGCCCGAACAATTTACGGCATCCGTCACACACCACCAGGCCCACGAATATTAACGTGGTTCCCATCGACTACCCCCTTCGGGCTCGTCTTAGGGGCCGGCTTACCCTGCTCAGATTAGCTTTAAGCAGGAACCCTTGGAATTTCGGCGAGAGGGCATCTCACCCTCTTAATCGCTACTCATGTCTGCATTCGCACTTCCGATACCTCCACGGTCGGTTACCCTTCCGCTTCAACGGCCTACGGAACGCTCCGCTACCGCTCAGTCAAAGACTGAACCCTAAGCTTCGGTGCATCACTTTAGCCCCGTTACATCTTCGCCGCAGGATCTCTTATTTAGACCAGTGAGCTGTTACGCTTTCTTTAAAGGATGGCTGCTTCTAAGCCAACCTCCTGGTTGTTTTGGAAATCCCACATGCTTTCCCACTTAGTGATGACTTGGGGACCTTAGCTGTAGGTTAGGGCTGTTTCCCTTTTGACGACGGACCTTAGCACCCGCCGTCTGTCTGCCGAACTAGACTCGTTGGTATTCGGAGTTTGGTTAGAATTGGTAGATCTCGCGACCCCCGCATCCATCCAGTGCTCTACCCCCAACGGCAAATATTCGACGCTCTACCTCAATAGATTTCGCGGAGAACCAGCTATTTCCCGGCTTGATTGGCCTTTCACCCCTAAGCACAACTCATCCGACAATTTTTCAACATTGAACGGTTCGGTCCTCCAGTGCGTGTTACCGCACCTTCAACCTGGTCATGCATAGATCGCCGGGTTTCGGGTCTAATGCATCAAACTATGGCGCCCTATTCAGACTCGCTTTCGCTGCGCCTACACCTAACGGCTTAAGCTTGCTTGATACACTAAGTCACAGACCCATTATGCAAGAGGTACGCGGTCAGGTCTCAAGGACCCTCCCACTGCTTGTAGGCATCCGGTTTCAGGTACTGTTTCACTCCCCTCATCGGGGTGCTTTTCACCTTTCCCTCACGGTACTGGTTCACTATCGGTCATGTACGAGTATTTAGGCTTGGAGGGTGGTCCCCCCATGTTCAGACAGAGTTTCACGTGCTCCGCCCTACTCAAGTCCTGATGTTTCATTTTCGCATACGGGGCTGTCACCCGCTATGGCCGAACTTTCCAGATCGTTCTGCTAATTAAACATCAGGCACTGGCCTGGTCCGCGTTCGCTCGCCACTACTAACGGAATCTCGGTTGATGTCTTTTCCTCCGGGTACTGAGATGTTTCAGTTCTCCGGGTTCGCTTCACCAAAGCCTATTTTATTCAGCTTAGTGATACCTCTCCCATTTAACTACGCGGCCGGAAAACCGACAACGGAATTAAATGGTGAAGGTGGGTTGTCCCATTCGGAAATCGCGGGATCAAAGCCTGCTCACGGCTCCCCCACGCTTATCGCAGCGTGCCACGTCCTTCATCGCCTGTACATGCCAAGGCATTCACCAGATGCCCTTACCTCACGCTTGAGAGTCCA
>NZ_CP053021.1:4172500-4282500 GCF_013001025.1 Sphingobium yanoikuyae
CTCCCGATCGCGTGAAAAGCCCGGTCTTTCGGGCATTTCGGAGATTTCACGCACTTGTAATAAAAATGCGTTTCCGAGACCGGATCGGGCGCCGGCTCCCGCTCCTCTCCATCCGAATCCCGATCCTGCTGCGGCAAGAATCGGGAATCAGGGGAGAATCGGTACGAGAATCAGGCCAGCGGCTCGCCTTCCCACAATTCGGTGTCGATCTGCGCCTGCGCATCGCGCGGGTAACGCGGCCCCGACACCGCCCTGAAATCGAACAGACTGTCGACGCGGTCGAGCAGCGGACGCGGCAGATCGAGCCTGGCCGCCGCCAGATCCTCGTCGAGATGGGCCATGTTGGTCGTGCCGGGAATCGGCACGATGAAATCGCGACGGGACAGCAGCCAGGCCAGGCAGAGCTGCGCCATGGTGCAGCCCGCTTCGTCGGCGAGCCCCTTGAGCTTCGTTGCCAGATCCAGATTATGGGCAAGGTGGGGCGGCTGGAAACGCGGCATGGCGCCGCGAATATCCCCCTGTGGCACGCCCTGTGGCCCGACCCCGCCGGCGAGCAGGCCGCGGCCGACCGGCGAAAAGGCGACGAAGCCGATGTCGAGTTCCGCGCAGGCATCGAGCACGGCGACCTCCGGGTTGCGGCTCCAGGGCGAATATTCGGTCTGCACTGCGGTGATCGGATGGACCGCATGGGCGCGGCGAATCGTCGCTGCCGACATTTCCGACAGGCCGATCGCGCCGATCTTGCCTTCCTCCACACCGCGCACCAGCGCACCGACCGATTCCTCGATCGGCACCTGCGGGTCCAGGCGATGGAGATAATAGAGATCGATATGGTCGGTCCTGAGCCGGCGCAGCGAATCCTCCAGCACGCGGGTGATCGCCTGGGGCGAGCCGTCGAGGCCGCGCTTGCCGTCAATCTCCGCCAGCACGCATTTGCTGGCGAGGGTGAAATCGGCGCGCCGGTCCATGATGGTGCGGCCAAGCAATTCCTCATTGGCGCCAAAGCCATAGAGGGCCGCGGTGTCGAAGAAGGTCACGCCGGCGTCGAGCGCATGGCGCAGCAGCCGTTCGGCCTCGTCCGCGGACGGGCGCGGCAGATAGGCATGGGAGAGGTTCATGCAGCCAAGGCCGATGGCGGAAACGGTGAGTGCGCCCAGGCGGCGGGTGGGAAGAGCGGTCGTCATGGGGTGGGAAACATCCTGTCGGTTGGGGCCGTGCATGGCGCAAGAGATAGGTCCGCCTCTCCGCTCTGTCATGCCCTTGGTCATGCCCTCATCCGGCAGGACGAAAGAAGATGGGGTTTACCCGGCTTAATAAAGCCAATCTTGCCCGGCGGGCGTAGCGGGGTCATTTCGACGGCACATTATAGACCCTTATGCCGCCCAGCGGCGCGAGCGAGCCCATGACCCGGAACCTGACCCATTTGGAGCGCCTTGAGGCGGAGAGCATACATATATTGCGGGAGGTGGTGTCGGAGGCGGAGCGGCCTGTGATGCTGTACTCGGTGGGCAAGGACAGCGCGGTGATGCTGCATCTGGCCAAGAAGGCCTTCTATCCCTCGCCGCCGCCCTTCCCGCTGCTCCATGTCGACACCACCTGGAAGTTCCGCGCGATGTACGACCTGCGCGACAAGGCGGCGCGCGACGCGGGGATGGAACTGCTGGTCCATCATAATCCCGAGGCCCAGGCGCGCGGTATCAACCCGTTCGACCATGGCGCCCTCCACACCGACATGTGGAAGACGGAAGGGCTGAAGCAGGCGCTCGACAAGTTCGGCTTCGACGCGGCATTCGGCGGCGCGCGCCGCGACGAGGAGAAGAGCCGCGCCAAGGAGCGCATCTTCTCCTTCCGCACCGCGTCGCACGGCTGGGATCCCAAGAACCAGCGGCCGGAACTCTGGAACCTCTATAATGCCCGCAAGGCCAAGGGCGAGAGCATCCGCGTCTTCCCCATCTCCAACTGGACCGAGCTCGACATCTGGCAATATATCCAGCTGGAAGGCATCGAGATCGTGCCGCTCTATTTCGCCGCCCCCCGCCCCACCGTCGAGCGCGACGGCATGCTGCTGATGGTCGATGATGAGCGCTTCCCGCTTGAACCGGGCGAAGTGCCGGTCGAACGCTCGATCCGCTTCCGCACGCTCGGCTGCTATCCGCTCACCGGCGCGGTCGAGAGCGAGGCCTCGACCCTGTCGGAGGTGATCCAGGAGATGCTGCTCACCACCACATCCGAGCGCCAGGGACGCGCCATCGACAAGGATGCCGGCGGCGCCGGCATGGAGAAGAAGAAGCAGGAAGGGTATTTCTGATGTCCGACGTGATCACACAGGACCCCGTATACCAGACCGATGCGCTGATCGCGCAGGACATCGACGCCTATCTCGACGTCCATCAGCACAAGACCATGCTGCGCTTCATCACCTGTGGTTCGGTGGATGACGGCAAGTCCACCCTGATCGGACGGCTGCTCTATGATTCGAAGATGATCTTCGAGGATCAGCTTGAGGCGCTGCAGGCCGATAGCAAGCGCGTCGGCACCCAGGGCGGCGAGATCGACTTCGCCCTGCTGGTCGATGGTCTCGCCGCCGAGCGCGAACAGGGCATCACCATCGACGTCGCCTATCGCTTCTTCGCTACCGAGAAGCGCAAGTTCATCGTCGCCGATACGCCCGGCCATGAACAATATACCCGCAACATGGTCACCGGTGCCTCCACCGCCGACCTGGCCGTCATCCTGATCGACGCGCGCAAGGGCATCCTCACCCAGACGCGGCGCCACAGCTATCTCGCCCACCTGATCGGCATCCGCAACATCGTGCTGGCCGTCAACAAGATGGATTTGGTCGGCTATGACCAGGCCGTGTTCGACAAGATCGTCGCCGACTATGCCGCGTTCGCGCAATCGATCGGCATCAGCGCCTTCACGCCGATCCCCATCTCCGGCTTCAAGGGCGACAATATCACCGCCCGGTCCGACAACACCCCCTGGTATCAGGGGCCGACCCTGATGGCGCATCTCGAAAGCGTCGAGGTCGATGCCACCACTGCGGCGGCCAAGCCCTTCCGCATGCCGGTCCAGTGGGTCAATCGCCCGAACCTCGACTTTCGCGGCTTTGCCGGGCTGATCGCCAGCGGATCGGTCAAGCCGGGTGACGCCGTGCGCGTGCTGCCCTCGGGCAAGACATCGACGATCAATCGCATCGTTACCCTTGATGGCGACCTCGACGAAGCGATCGCCGGCCAGTCGGTCACGCTCTGCTTTGCCGACGAGATCGACTGTTCGCGCGGCGACGTCATCGCGGTCGCCGACAATCCGCCGGAGGTCTCCAGCCAGTTCGAGGCGACCATCGTGTGGATGGATGACGAGGCGATGCTGCCGGGCCGGCCCTATTGGCTCAAGATCGGCACGCAGAGCGTCTCGGCCACCGTCCAGGCGCCCAAATATGTCGTCAACGTCAACACGATGGAGCATCTGGCGGCCAAGACGCTGGACTTGAATGCCATTGGCGTTGCCGAACTGGCGACCGACAAGCCGATCACGTTCGAGCCCTATGCCGACAACCGGACCTTGGGCGGCTTCATTCTGATCGACAAGATGAGCAACCGCACCGTGGCGGCGGGCATGCTCCACTTCTCGCTGCGCCGGGCCCAGAATGTCCATTGGCAGGCGACCGACATCGGCCGCGAGGCCCATGCCGCGCTCAAGAACCAGCTGCCCCGCATCCTCTGGTTCACCGGCCTCTCCGGCTCGGGCAAGTCGACCATCGCCAATGAGGTGGAAAAGCGGCTCGCGCTGATGAACCGCCACACCTTCCTCTTGGACGGCGACAATATCCGCCATGGCCTCAACAAGGATCTGGGCTTTACCGAGGCGGACCGGATCGAGAATATCCGCCGGGTCGGCGAGGTTGCCAAGCTGATGGCCGACGCGGGCCTGATCGTGCTGACCGCCTTCATCTCCCCCTTCCGCGCCGAGCGCGAGATGGTGCGCGAGATGCTGCCGGACGGCGAGTTCATCGAGATCTTCGTCGACACGCCGCTTGAGGTTGCCGAGGCGCGCGACGTCAAGGGTCTCTACAAGAAGGCCCGTTCGGGTGCCCTCAAGAACTTCACCGGCATCGACAGCCCCTATGAGGCGCCCACCAGCCCCGAAATCCGGGTCAACACTGTCGAGATGACGCCGGAGGAAGCCGCCGAGCATATCATCCGCAAGATCATGCCGCTCAAATGAGCAACGTCATGACAGACGCGGACCTCGCCGCCCATCTCGCCGAGACCGCCGGCCGCCTGTTGCTGGAGGTCCGCGCCTCGGGCCTGTTCAGCGCCCAGGCGCTCGGCAAGGCCGGCGACCAGACCGCCAACCAGTTCCTCGTCCATGCGCTCAAGGAACAGCGGGCCGAGGATGGGTTGCTCTCCGAGGAGATGGCCTGTGACGGGGCGCGGCTCCAGCATAGCCGGGTGTGGATCGTCGATCCGGTCGACGGCACCCGCGAATATGGCGAGGCGCGTGCCGACTGGGCCGTCCATGTCGGCCTCGCCATCGACGGCGTGCCGACCATCGGCGCGGTCGCGCTGCCCGGCCATGACGACGGCATCGTCCTGCGCACCGACCAGCCGCGTGTCGTGCCGCCCGCGCCCGAGAAGCTCCGCATGGTCGTCTCCCGCACCCGACCCGCACCCCAGGCGGTCGCGGTGGCAGAGGCGCTCGGCGCCGAACTGGTGCCCATGGGATCGGCCGGCGCCAAGGCCATGGCGGTCATCCTGGGCCAGGCCGACATCTATCTCCACGCCGGCGGCCAATATGAATGGGACAGCTGCGCACCCGCCGCCGTCGCTCTCGCCCACGGCCTCCATGCCTCCCGCATCGATGGATCGCCGCTCATCTACAACCAAGAAGACACATACATGCCTGACCTTCTCATCTGCAGGCATGAGCATGCCGACATGGTGCTGGGGGCACTGAAGGGCTAGGGGCGATCGACATTCAGATGATGACGTGACGAAAATGGTGGTTTTCCGTGACCCGGAGCGCAGCGTACTTAAAGTACGTGAGCACCGGAAGCGCGGAGAACCGCCATTTGCAGGCCGTCAGGGTTGAATGTCGATTGCCCCTAGGCGCGGGTCGCCAGTCCGGTGCCGACATCGGCGCCCACCCAGGCGCGCCAACGATCGCCGTCGGGATCGACCGCCACCCGGTCCGCCAGGTCGAAGATCTTCACCGCCGGTCGATCGACATGATAGGCGGGCCAGTCCGGCTCGGGCGCGCCATGGCGGACGAAATGGGCGATATGATCGGTCATCCGCCGGCCGAGCGCAGCCCGGCGCCCACGCATGGGCCCGCCCCGCGCAAAGGCGGCGCGCAGGCCGCGCATCGGCCAGGTCAGGGTCAGGTCCAGCCCATGGGCCGCGCCGGCGATCGGATGGCGATAGTCGAAGCGATAGAACCAGGTCGGCGCCTGCCCCGACTGGCGATCGGCGAAATGGCGCGTCGGCATCAGGAAGGTGAGATCGGTCGCAAGCGCGCGGCGCCCCGCCTTGTCGCGGGGATAGGCGGCGAGGATGCGCGCGGCGTGATCGGCCGGCAATTGCGCATGGAGCAAGGCTTCGAGCGCCGGCCAGCCGGTCGGCAGGATATCGCCGGGCATCAGTTCGAACAGACGGATTTCATCGCGCGTGGCGCCGGCGAGCAACGGCACCGGCGCGGCCGGCTCGGCCACCGCATCCGCCAGCGAGGCGGGCAGCAGGTCGCCGTCGAACCAGGGGGCGGCAGGAATAGTTCCGGGATTGGCGGCACCGGCCGCGCCCTGCGCCTCGAACAGGCGGATGAGATCCATGCCGCGCAGCGCGGCGAGATCGGGGTTGCCGAGCGCCGCCATATAATCTCGCGCCACCTGTTCGCTGCGGCCGCGGCCATGGATCAGGCTGACGGCGCCGCTCTGCATGATCGCCCCGGCAAAGAGGCCGCGCGCGGCAGGCGCATGGAGCAGCAGCGAGACCGACATGGAACCGGCGGACTGGCCGCCGACCGTCACCCGCGCCGGATCGCCGCCGAAGGCCGCGATATTGTCCCGCACCCAGGCGAGCGCCACGATCTGGTCGCGCAGGCCGAGATTGGAGGGGATGCCCGGCACGACCGCGCCGAAATTGACGAAGCCGAGCACGCCCAGCCGATAATTGATGGTGACGACGATGATGTCACCGTCGCGGGCCAGGTCGCTGCCGTCATAGCTATGGCCGCCGCCCGCGACGAAGGCGCCGCCGTGAATCCAGACATAGACCGGCAGCGGGCCGGTCGCACCGTCGGGCACATGGATGTTGAGCGACAGGCAATCCTCGGCAAAGTCGGGCATGGACAGCCGCGCCCGCTTCGCCTGATTGCCATACATTTGCGGACATTGCGGACCGGGGCGTGATGCGTCACGCACATCATTCCAGGGCGTCGGCGCCTCCGGCGCGGCAAAGCGGTCGGCCCGCGCATAGGGAATGCCGCGCCAGCATCGCACGCCGTTCGCCAGGGTGCCGCGCACCGGCCCGGCCGTCGTCGTCACCGTCAATCCGTCCATGCCGCCCCTCCCGTCTTGCGGCGAAGATGCTAGGCGGCGCCGGTTGAGGCGCCAACGCACGGGGCGGAGATAGCGGCGGGGCGATGCCCCTGCCCGATCAGGGCTGCATCGACGGGGTGACGACCAGCCGGTCGAGAATTTCCGCCATGCGATCGAGCGGATAGTCCGGTTCCTGCTGCAGCCACCAGGCGAGAATCTCGACCGTGGCGCTGACCGCAAAGACGATGCGCAGTTCGTCGGGCAGCCAGCCGGCATCATGCGGCCTCTGCTGCGCCAGCTGGCGCGCCTGGTCGGTAAATTCCTGCTTGAGCATGGTCGCCGCGCCGCCGGTCAGGAAGGCCGACCAGAGCGCGCGCCGTTCGGCGACATAAGCGAACAGGGTCATGCAGGACTGGCGCGCATCATCGGCGAACAGGATCGGCAGCGCGCGTTGCAAAAGGTCGGCGATCTGTCCGGCCGCCAGATCGTGCAGCAGCGCATCCTTGGACGGATAATGGCGGAAGAAGGTGGCGTAGCCGACCTCCGCCTCGCGCGCGACCTCGCGGATCGTCACCTGATCATAGGGGCGGGTTTCCAGCAGGTGGAGCATCGCGTCGAGCAGCTGGCGGCGGGAGCGCAGCTGGCGCGCGTCGGTCGGCAGATTATCCATCGGGGCCATGGCTTAGGGCCTTCGCACCCGCCTGAACAGAGGGGAGGATCGCCCGGCCGATGATCCGTCCCCGCCCCATTGCCCGGCGCCCCTGCCCGACTAGGGTCCGGCCCGACAGGAGAGGAAGCACGCCATGGACAACCGGATCGAGACGCTGATCGCCAAGGAAGAGATCAGGGAACTGGCCCAGCTCTATTCGCGCGGGGTCGACCGGCAGGATTTCGCGCTAATCCGGTCGCTCTATACCGACGACGCGACCGACAGCCATGGCGCCTATTATGACGGGCCGGTCGACGGCTATGTCGCCTTTCTCGAAGCGTCGCTGCCGCACATGCATATCGGCAATCATTTCGTCTGCAACCATCTGGTCAATGTCGCTGGCGATACCGGCGAGGGCGAGGTCTATGCCATTGCCTGGCATTTGATCCCCGACGGCAAGGGCGGGCTGCTGCACGATATCCAGGGGGTGCGCTATATCGACAGCTATCGCCGCGTCGATGACCAGTGGCGCTTTGCCAAGCGGGTGGTGAGCTTCGACATGAAGCTGCTGCAACCCGCCGCCGACCATGGCGAGAAGCCGGTGCCGGTGAATGATCCCAGCTATGCCCTGCTGGCGCCGCTGTTTGCGCGCGGGGCGGGCCGCTAGCCGCTTCGCCGCAGCGATGTCGCCGCCGCTTCCTTGACAGTCAAATCAACAATCCTGTTGATGATAGCCAAGAAGAGCGGCGCGACAGGCGCCCGCTGGAGCGGATGATGGCCTTTTCGACGATCGACCTGACCGCGCGCATCGGCACCGAGATCCGGACCGACGCGGCAACCCTGGTGTCGGGCGCCCACGCCGACACGATCCTGGCGTTGTTGCAGCAGCGCGGCGTGCTGATCGTGCGCGGGCTGCACATGAGTCGCGAAGATCAGCTGGCCTTTTCCCACACGCTGGGCCGGGTCCAGCCACAGGGCGAAGGCGGCATCTTCAAGGTCACGATCGACCCGAAGGAAAATCCGGGCGCCGAATATATCAAGGGCGCCTTCTTCTGGCATATCGACGGGGCGAGCGACGACGTACCCAATTTCGCCGCGACGCTGAACGCCAAGTCGCTGTCCAGGACCGGCGGCAGCACCTATTTCGCCAACACCTATGCGGCCTGGGACGACCTGCCCGACGAAGAAAAGGCGGCCTATGACGGGCTGCGCGTGGTCCACAGCTTCGAGACGTCGCAGCGCTATGTGAACCCCGAACCCACCGTGGCGGAGCTGAATTTCTGGCAGATGCGCACGCCCAAGGTCCATCCCTTGGTCTGGACCCATGAAACCGGCCGCAAGTCGCTGGTGCTGGGATCGACCGCCGACCATGTCGAGGGGATGGACCCGGCGCAGGGCCGCGTACTGCTGTCCAGGCTGCGCGAATGGACGATCCAGCCGCAATTCGTCTATCGCCATGACTGGACGGAAGGCGACCTGCTGATCTGGGACAATAGCGGCACGATGCACCGGGTCGATCCCTATCCGCTGGAAGAAAATCGCATGATGCACCGCACGACGATCGAGGCGATCGAGCAACTGGTCGGCGCCTGAAAGCGACACCGAAATTGACATATAGGAAGGAATTGCGATGACGAGGTCTCTCAACGGCCGCACGGCCGTGGTCACGGGTGCGGGTTCGGGCATTGGCCGCGCGATCGCGCTGCGCCTGGCCGAGGATACGGCCAAGATCGCGGTGTGGGACATTAATGGCGACGGCGCGGCCGAGACCGTCAAGCTGATCGAGGCGGCCGGCGGCACCGCCATCGCCATCACCGTCGACTGTTCGGACAAGGCGGCGATCCATGCGGCGGCAGAAGAGACGCGCGCCAAGCTGGGGCCTATCGCGATCCTGGTGAACAATGCCGGCATCGCCCCCTTCACCCCGTTCATGGACATTGACGACGATCTGTTCGACAAGGTGATCCACATCAACCTGCGCGGCCCCTATCTGCTGACCAAGGAAGTGCTGCCCGACATGCTGGCCGCCGGCTGGGGCCGGGTGATCAACATCACCTCCTCCTCGGTCCAGTCGGGCTCCTTCGCCCAGGGCCATTATGTCTCGTCCAAGGGCGGCCTGATGGGCATGACCAAGGCGCTGGCGCTGGAGTTCGCGCCGAGCGGCGTGACCTTCAACATGGTGCCCCCCGGCTTCATCGACACGCCGATGCTGCGCGCCGCGCCGATTGATGCCGACGCCTTTGCCCAGACGCTGCCGATGAAGCGGATCGGCAAGCCGGAAGATATCGCCGCCGCCTGCGCCTATCTGGCGTCTGAAGAGGCCAGCTACATCACCGGCCAGACGATCAGCACCAATGGCGGCCGCTATATGGGTTCGCATTAACAGGACCGCATCTGGCGATGAGAGCCGGGACGCTTGCATGGGCGGCCCGGCCATTTATGCTCCAGCCATGGTCCAGAAACGTCGCGTCGGCGCCGAAAGCTCCGAAACCCGCGCCCGGATCGTGGAGGCCACCGAACAGGTGATCCGCGACGAAGGCTATGCCGCCGCCAGTTCGCGCCGGGTGGCGCTGCGCGCCGAACTGCCGCCATCGCTGGTCCATTATTATTTCCCGACCACCGACGACCTGCTGCTGGCGGTGTTCCGCCGCGGCGCCGAACAGAGCGACGCGATGATCGAGGCGGCGCTGACCAGCGCCGATCCGGTGCGGGCACTGTGGCGTTTCTTCTCCGACCCCAGTCGCAACGCGCTGGCGATGGAATTCGTCGCCATGGCCAATCATCGCAAGGCGATCCGTGCCGAGATCGCCCGCCACAGCGAAGCGATGCGGGATCGCCAGGCGCAGTTGATGGAGCAGTTGCTGGGGGATCGACTCGCCGATCACAAGGTGACGGCGGCGGGCCTCAGCCTGTTGCTCGCGGCGGTCGGCCGCACCCTGGTGATGGAGGCCGACATGGGGGTCGCGAGCGGGCATGCCGACGCGCGCGCTTCGGTCGAGGCGCTATTGGACGAATTGCTGCCGCCCGAAAAATGAGAGGCATTGACTTTTCCATGCAGGCATGTTGAACATGTGTTCAAACGCGCAGGGATGCATAGGAGAGCAAGGCATGTCCGCCACCACCATTACCCGTTTCGTGCATGAAGATATCAAGCCGAGCATCGGCAGCCGCATCCTCAACAGCAAGGAGGAGCTGCTGGCCGGCGAACTGGCGCCGCAGATCCGCGAGCTGCTGGAACAGCGCGGCGTGCTGGTCTTCCCGAAGATCGACTTCACCGACGAGGAACAGATCGCCTTCACCAAGACGCTGGGCGCCTTTGCCCCCGAGCATCGCGGCGGCGAGGAAATCCACAAGATCACCCTCGACGTGAAGGAAAATCCGCAGAGCGCCGAATATCTCAAGGGCTCGCTCTACTGGCATATCGACGGCACGATGAACGATGTGCCGATCCTCGCCTCCTTGCTGTCGTGCAAGGTGCCCGCGACCTGGGGCGGCAATACCGGCTTCTGCAACACCTATGCCGCCTATGAGGCGCTGACCGACGAGCAGAAGGCGGAGTATGAGACGCTGCGCGTGATCCACTCGGTCTGGGCGACGGTCTTCTATTATGAGCCCGAGCCCAGCCTCGCCAAGCTGAAGGGCATGCGCCAGGTCGGCGAGAATGAGCTGCCCCTGGTGTGGAACCACAAGTCGGGCCGCAAGTCGCTGGTGCTGGGCTGCACCGCCCAGCGGGTCAAGGATCTCGATCCCTATGACAGCGCCGAAATCCTGGTTGGGCTGCGCGAATGGGCGACCCGCGAGGAATTCAGCTACAGCCATGAATGGAGCGTCGGCGACCTGGTCATCTGGGACAATACCGGCACCATGCACCGGGCCGAGAAATATGATCCCGACTGCAACCGCATGATGCACCGCACCAAGCTGCAAGGCGAAGAACCCTTCGAATAAGGATCGGCCCCACAGCCTTTCCACGCCCGCCGCCCAACCGGGTTGGCGGGCGTTTTGCCCTGCCCTCGGAGCATCGTCATGAGCACCCCGCTGACCTTCGGCTATCTTTATGATTTCCGGAACCCGCCCCAATGGGAACGGCGCCCGGCCGATCTCTATGCCGAGATACTGGACTTCGTCGCGTGGAGCGAAACGGCCGGGTTTGCCGGCGCCTGGGTACCCGAACATCATGGCGCGCAGGATGGCTATATGCCCGCGCCCAATGTCGCACTGGCGGCGATCGCGGCGCGCACCAGCCGGATCAGGCTCGGATCGGCGATCGCGCTCGCCCCGCTCTATCATCCGGTCCGTTTTGCCGAGGAATGCGCGGTGCTGGATATCCTGTCCGACGGCCGGCTGGAGATGGCGCTGGCAATCGGCTACCGCCGCCGCGAGACCCAGGCCTATGGCGTCGATTTCGGCAAGCGCGGCGCCCGCTTCGACGAATTCCTCGCGATCGTCCAGCAACTCTGGGCGGGCGAGACGGTCGATTTTGCCGGGCAACATTACAGCATCGCCGGCGCAACCCTGCGCCCGGCCGCGCCGCGCGGCCGCATCCCCCTCTATATTGGCGGCTTTGCCGAAAAGGCGCTGGCGCGGGTGGCCAGATATGCCGACGGCTATTTCGGCAATGAGGAAGTGTGCGGCCTCTATGCCGACAAGCTGCGCGCCGAGGGGAAAGACCCGGCCGCCGCGCGCATCCGCATCCAGAGCCTGTTCACCCTGGTCGCCGAAGACCCCGAGGCCGCAATGGAGGAGATCGCCCCCTATTTCCACCATGTGAACGAGACTTACGGCGCCTGGCTGGCCGAGGATCAGGCGTCCGGCATCGACAAGGTGGCGCTGAAACCCATGTCGCTCGACGCCTTCAAGCGCAGCGGCATCCTGCAGATCCTGACCCCCGACGCGGCGATCGACCATTTCCGCGCGATGCAGCAGCGCATCAATGTCGAGCATATCATGATGATGATGCCGCCCGGCCTGCCGCCGGCAAAATTCCAACCCTATGCCCAGTTGTTCGCCGACAGGGTGATGCCCGCCTTCTGAAGGGTGGCGTCAGTTCCCCTGCAAGGCGCGGCGCAGCGCCGCGAGGCGCATTGCCTGGAGTGCCTGCATCTGCGGCGTATCGGGCCCGGCCAGGCCGAAGCCATGATAGGCGCCGGGCGTGATATGCAGCTCGACCGCGATGCCGAGCGCCATCAACCGGCGGGCGAAGTCGATATCCTCCTCCAGAAACAGGTCGAGCGCGCCGACACTGATGAAGGCTGGCGGCAGGCTGGACAGGTCGGGGCAACGGGCCGGCACGGCGTCGGTCGGGACATGATCGGTTCCCGCTTCCTGCCCGAGCAGCGCGCCCCAGCCATAGCGGTTCTGCGCCGGGGTCCAGACGAACCGGCCGGTGACGGGGTGGAGCGGTGCGCTGCTGCCGGTGCGATCGTCCAGCATCGGCGCGTCGAGCAGCATGAAGCAGATCGGATAGGCGCCAAGGTCGCGGGCATGGATCGCCAGCGCCACGGCGTGGCCGCCGCCCGCGCTCTCACCGCCGACCGCGATGCGGGTCGGATCGATGCCCAGCCCGTCGGCCTGGTCATGCAGCCAGGCGAGCGCAGTGTAGCAATCGTCGCGCGCACCGGGAAACGGCGTCTCGGGCGCCAGCCGATAATCGACCGACAGGACGACACAGCCCAGCTGCGCCACCCACGCCCGGTTGGACAGGTCGCTCATATCGGCCATGCCGAGCACGAAGCCGCCGCCATGGATATGGAGATAGGCCGGCCGCAGGGCATCGCCAACGGTCTCTGCCGGACGATAGAGCAGGCAGCGCACATCGGGCGATCCGGGCGCGCCAGGCAGGAAGACTTCTTCGCGCTGCACGGCGGCCAGCGCTTCGGGCATCGGCTCGGCGGGCCGGTTAGCAAAGGGCTGGCGGAAGGCGGCGATCGTCTGGTCGCTGAGGTCGAGTGGCGGGAAGAGGTCGAGCGCCGCGCGCAATTCGGGGGCTACCAGTTGCCGCGCCTCGTCCATCGTCCCGTTTCCTCTATTGTGCGTCGCGCGGCCGGTCATAGGCGGCACCATCGAAATGGTCGAGCGGCACCAGAGGTTCGGCGGTGAAGTCGATCACCCTGCCGACACGCTGTGCCCTCACCGCATTTTCCGGCTGAAAGGTGAAGCAGTTGGGCGGCACGCGGGTCGCGGTCGATTGCCGCTCCATCGGGATCAGCCGGCCATTGGCGAGGATCGTGCCCCATTGCAGCAGCCGGGCCGCCTCGCGCCGGGGTTCTTCCAGCGCATCGATCCACGGCCGCAGCTTCATCAGCGACTGGCCGGCAATGTCGGCTGGCGCGGTCATGACATGGCTGCGATGGGCGACCTGCAGCAGCGGTACGCCGTCGCGCCTGATTTCCGCGACCGCCTCGCCTTCGAGCGGATCACAGGCCAATATCTCATAGCGGGTCGGCGCTGCGTCGCCAGCGTGCGCCGCAGCCAGCACGGCCAGGTCGTGCAAATGGGTGCAGTTCGCCTTCTTCTCGCCGCGCGCCGCCGCCTCAGCCAGCGCGACACCGGTGAAGGTCGCCTGCAGCACCGCCGGCGCACCCGGACAGGTGGTCCAGGGCACCCGCTCCATGATCGCGTCGACGCCGCTGATGCGCGCGCCGTCATGATGCAGGATGACCGCCATGCTGTGATAATCATCCTCGACCGCGGCGGTCACCCGGCCGGGCAGCGGCGTCACCAGGAAGCGACGGCGAAAGCCGGGCAGCATGTCCAGCATGCCGCTGTCCATCGCGATCAGTCCCTTGCGAGCAGCAGCGCCGCTGCCATCGGGCCGCCACCCGATGTCGCCACGGCCACCTTCGGGTCGCCGGCGATCTGCCGTTCGCCACCCTCTCCGCGCAACTGCACCACCGATTCATAGGCAAAGCCGAAACCATGCAGCCGGCCCCAGCCGAGCTGGCCGCCGCCGGTGTTCATCGGCAGTTCGCCGTCGAGCGCGATGCGCTTGCCGCCTTCGAGGAACTGGCCACCTTCGCCGACATCGCAGAAGCCCAGCCCTTCGAGCCAGGTGATCGGCTGGAAGGCGAAGCCGTCATAAAATTGGACGGTATCGACATCCTTTGCCGTGTAGTCCGTGTTCTTCCACAGGTCGCGCCCGGTCGGATAGGCGCTCGCCCATTCGGCCTGGTCCCAGCTGTAGCGCTCGACCGATCCGGCGCTGGCGGCGATGCGGATCGGCGTCGTCTTCACCTCGTCCAGCGCATCGCCCGCCGACACGATCAGCACGGTCGAGGCATCGGTGAAACGATCGCAATCATAGAGGCAGAAAGGCGAACTGATCATCCGCGCCGCCATATACTCGTCCATGGTCAGCGGCTTCTTGACGATCGCGCGCGGGTTGCGCGCCGCATTGGCATGATCGTTCAACGCCACCTGGGCGAGCTGCTCGCGGGTCAGGCCATAGCGCTTCATGTGGCGCATCGCGAATTGCGCGGTCCAGTTGGCGGCCGAGAAGGCGCCGAAGGGCGAGACCCATTGCGAATTGCCCGACACATCCTTGCGCCGTTCCATCGGCGGAAATTCCTCGGGGCGGGCCAGCGCTGCCGCCTCATAAACGGTGCGGAAGCACAGGACATGGCGGGCAAGGCCGGCCTTCACCGCCATCGCCGCCTCGGCGATCGCGCCCAGCTGCGCCGTCGCCTCCGCCGCGCCGATGTGCCAGCGTGTGTTGAGTCCCAATATCTCGATCACATCGTCGGCACTGACCGGCGAGAAGCCGAGGAAGGTCGACATCTTGCCGGGATAGGTGGCGACACCGTCAATCTGGTCGAGCGTCAGGCCGGCGTCGGCAATCGCGTCGCGCACGGCGTCCAGCGTCAGGCCCAGCGGCGACCGGGTCAGCCGCACGCCGACCTCCGACATGCCGATGCCGGTGATATAGGCTTCGCGCGCCATGCTCATGCGACCTTCTCGAATAGGGGGAACCAGATGCCGTCCTGCTCCTCGAAGGTGACGCGGACGCGGTCACCCATGTCGACAGCATCGACCGGGCAATTGACGATATTGGTGGTCAGATAGACGCCCGGCACGTCGTCGAGCCGGACACGGGCGATGACGAAGGGTACCTCCATATCCTTGGCCCAGGCCTGATAGTTGATCGTATAGGTATCGACCGCGCCGGTGCCGGCGACCGCATGGGGGCCGACATTTTCCGACTGGCAATGGCGGCAGATCTCGCGCGGGGGATGGGTGAACTGGCCGCAATCGTCGCAGCGGGTGATGTTCAGCTTCCCCTGCGCCCCGCCGGTCCAGAAGGCGCGATTTTCCCGATCGAGGCGCGGGCGCGAACGTTGCCAGACCATCAGACGTCCCAGACCAGGTTCAGGCTTTCGATGCCGATCACATGGCCGCCATGGAACACCGTGGGCTTATCGGGATCGAGCCGGAACTCGGGCAGGCGCGCCAGCATCTCCTCATAAAGAACCTGCAATTCGACGCGCGCCAGGTGGGAACCCAGGCAGCGGTGCGGGCCGACGCCGAAGGCGATGTGAACATTGTTCTCGCGATCAAGATCATAGCTGTCGGGCTGCGGAAATTCCTTCGCATCGAGATCGGCAGCGGGCAGGAACAGCTTGAGCATGTCGCCGGGCATCATCTTGGCCCCGGCCAGTTCGGCCGGCTTCTTGATCACCCGCATCGGCACGGTGAAGGTATAGCGGCGCAGCATTTCCTCGGCGGCTTCGGCCACCAGCTTGGGCTCGGCCCGCAACTTTGCCTGCAATGGCAGGTCGAGCGCCAGGCCGCGCATGGCCAGGCCCATGCCGTTCATCACCGTGTCGAGGCCGGCGATGAACAGCAGCACACCATAATTCTCCATGTCGGCAAGCGTGCTCGGTTGGCCATCCACCTCCAGCTTCCACAGCATAGAGATGATATCGTCCTTCGGATTATCCCTGCGCTCCAGCACGGTGTCGCGCATCGCTGCCGCAATGCGCTGCAAGCGGCGCATGGAGCCTTCGCGATCGGTATCGATCGCCTCCATATGCTCCTTCACGATCTGGCGATATTCCGGCAGCCGTTCCAGCGGCAGGCCCAGCATCTTGAGGAAGACCTGCACCGGCAACGGCTCGGCCACCGTGCTCATGAATTCGCATTGGCCATCGGCCTTGATCGCGTCGATCAGCTCGCCCGCCAGTTCGCGGATGCTGTCCTTCAGGGCCGCGATCGTCTTGGGCGAGAAGACCTTCTGCAGCGGCTGGCGATATTTGGTGTGCTCGGGCGGATCGAGCGTGATCGGGATCGGCTGCGGAATATGCGGCGCGCCCGGCGGCAGCGAGGCGAGCAGCGCCTTCATCTTGTCGGCCGGCACGAACTCGCTGGAATAGGTCTCGGTATCGCGCGACGCCTCATAATTGGCGGCATGGGTCAGCGCGACCCAGCCGCCGCCATTGCGCGGCGTCCAGAAGACCGGCGGCGCCGTCTTCAGCAGGTCGAGGATGCGCGCGTGCGGATCGGCCAGCAGGCCCGGATCGGCATGGACATCGAAATCATAGACGAGCGCGTCGGGCACATGGGCCGGCTGTGGCGCGGCGGGGCTCAAGGTGGCGTGGGCCATGATTCTCTCCGTCTGTCCCTGCTTGGGCGGGCGTGCGCGAGGCACGTCCCTTCTTGTCGGACCGTTTTGCCCGGCCATCCGGCAAAGGCAAATGATCGCGCATGACTACGGCGACATAACGCACTGACGATCCGCCGGACGCAGCCGTATCGCGATGGCGATTGTGCCGGGGACCACGTTGATCGGGGCCGCAATCTCCTTTCTAAGGAAGGTCAGAATAGCCGGAGAGGGCAGATGAGAATCCGCATCGAAAAGTCAGGCTGCGTGGGCAATGCCCGCTGCGCCGCCGTGTCCGAGGACATGTATCCGCTGGACGAGGACGGCTATATCGCGACCGAGGGTTTCGACGTGGCAGATGGCGAGCAGCAGACCGCCAAGCGCGGCGCGCGCGCCTGCCCCGAACGCATCATCGTCGTCGAGGAAGATGATGGCAGCATCAGCTGGCCGCCCAAGGCCAAGGCATAATCAGAGAATCCGGGAGAGCGAGATGAGCGACATTTTGGGCTATAAGGGCAAGCGCGTGATCGTGAGCGGTTGCTTCTCCGGCATGGGGGAGGCGACCGCCAAGCTGCTGCTGGAGCTGGGCGCCAAGGTTCATGGCCTCGACTTCAGGGACAGCAGCCTGCCGCTCGCCTCCTTCACCAATGTCGACCTGCGCGACCCGGCCTCGATCGAGGCGGCGGTGGCCGGCATCGGCGGCAAGGTGGATGCGCTGTTCAACTGCGCCGGCCTGCCCCAGTCCTTCCCGCCGCTCGACGTCATGAAGGTGAACTTCATCGGCCTGCGCCACCTGACCGAACAGGTGCTGCCGCTGATGGGACCGGGCGGCGCGATCGCCAGCATCGCCTCCACCGGCGGGCTGGGCTGGAGCCGCCGCATCCCGACCAACATGGAGTTCGTCACCACCAAGGGTTATGACGCCGCCGTCGCCTGGTGCGAGGCGCATCTCGATGATGTGGTCAAGGAAGGCTACAGCTTCTCCAAGGAGAATGTGATCGTCTGGACCCAGTATATGGGCGCGCATCTCATCAAGAAGGGCATCCGCATCAACTGCACCCTGCCCTCGCCCACCCAGACGCCGATGATGGCAACGTTCGAGGCCGCGTCCGGCAAGGATGTGGTCGCCGCCGCCGCCGAGCCGATGGGCCGTTACTCGACCCCGGCCGAACAGGCAGGCGGCATCGTACTGCTGAACAGCGATCTGGCCGGCATCGTCAATGGCGTGGTCTTCCCGGTCGATGGCGGCTTCATGGGCGGCGTCGCCACCGGCCAGGTCGACCTCAGCGTCATGATGCGGCGTTCGGCGCCCGCCGAGGCCTGAACCCCATGAATTTCGACCTGACCGACGATCAGGAAATGATGCGCGACATGTTCGCGCGCTTCCTGGACGAACATAGCAGCATGGCGCGGGTCCGCGCCGCCGCGCCGACCGGCTTCGACCCCGCTTTGTGGCAGGGGCTGGCGGAGCTGGGGGCGCTGTCGATCCGCGTGCCCGAAGCGGCCGGGGGCCTGGGCCTCGGCCTGTTCGACGCGACCATCCTGATGGAGGAAGCGGGACGGACATTGGCATCGGGACCGCTGGCCGAAGCGCTGGTGGCGGCGCGCTTGCTGGCGCAACTGGGCGGCGAGGCGACGGCCGATCTGCTTGGCCGCGTACTGGCGGGCGATGCGGTCGCCAGCTTCGCCTTCGAGGATGTGGCGGACACGCCGGTCCAGTGGATCGGCGGTGGCCTGGTGGCCGAAGCCGTGCTGGCCCGGTCGGGCAACGACATCATCCTCGTCACCGTGCCGGCAGAGGCACGCAAGGTGGAGGACAATCTCGCCTCCACCCCGATCGCGCAGATAGACCTGTCGGCGCATCCACGCACGGTGCTGGCATCGGGGGCCGAGGCGCTGGCGACCTTCGCCGCCGGGATCGAGGAATGGAAGCTGCTGATCGCCGCCGGTCTGGCCGGCATCGGCCGCGAGGCGCTGAAGCTCGCCGCTGCCTATGCCTGCGAGCGCAAGCAGTTCGACCAATATATCGGCCAGTTCCAGGCCATTTCCCATCCGCTGGCCGACATTCTCTGCGAGATCGACGGCGGCAAGTTCCTGGTCTGGAAGGCGATCCGCGACCTCGCCGATGGCGCGCCCGAAACTGGGGGCGCGATCTCGATCGCCGCCTGGTGGAATGCCAACAGCGCGGCCAAGGCAGTGGCGCAATCGCTCCACACCTTCGGCGGCTATGGCCTCACCACCGAATATGACATCTTCCTCTATAATCTTCGCGCCAAGGCCTGGCCGCTGATTGGCGGCGATCCGCAGCGCTGGCTCGATGAGGCCGGCCGCCGGCTCTACGCCGATGAGGCCGCCGCCCTGCCCGACGCCGGGCCGATGCCGGTCGATTTCGACCTGGGCGAAGCCGCGCAGACGATCAAGGACGAGATCAACGCCTTCTTCGCCGCCAATGTGACGCCGGAGATGCGGGCGACTTTCCACTATAGCTGGGAGGGCTATAACCCCGAACTCAACCGCAAGCTGGCGGCGCAGAATCTCCTCTATCTCGGCCTGCCCAAGGATGTCGGCGGTCGTGGCCTGTCCGCCTATGAAAAGACGGCGGCGATGGATGCGTTCGAGGAGCAGGGATATAACAACCCCGCCGCCAATGTGACGCAGATGGTGTCGCTCATCATTCACCGCTTCGGCACCGAGGAGCTGAAGCAGGCGGTGCTGCCGGAAATCATGCGCGGCGAGGTGATCTGTTCGCTCGGCTATTCCGAACCCGGATCGGGCTCCGACGTGTTCGCCGCGCAATGCCGTGCGACGCAGGAAGCCGACGGCAGCTGGCGGATCGACGGCACCAAGATGTTCACCTCGGGCGCGAACCTCTCCACCTATGTGCTGATGCTCTGCCGCACCAATCCGGATGTGGCCAAGCATAAGGGCCTCACCATGTTCATCGTGCCGCTGAAGGCCGATGGCGTGACGGTGCAGCCGGTCCACACCTTCCAGGACGAGCGTACCAATATCACCTTCTATGATGGCGTGCGCATCCCCGACAGCTGGCGGCTGGGCGAGATCGACGGCGGCGTGCGCACCATGAGTGCCAGCCTGGAGCTGGAACATGGCGGCGGCTTCGCCAAATATCAGCGCAAGATGCTGCAGGCCGGCGAAGCCCTTTGTCGCGAACTTATCCACAGGGGCAAGCCGCTGATCGAGGATGGCGGCGCACAGGCGCGGCTGGCCCGCACCGCCGCCAATCTGTGGGCGTCGGAGCTGATCACCTATCGCGCCCAATGGGTGATGTCGGAAAAGAAGCCGAACCATGCCTATGGCCCGATGGCCAAGATGTTCAGTTCGGAGAAGTTCCTGACCGATGCGCGCGACCTGCTCGATCTCACCGCCCCGGCCTCGCTCTCCAAGCGCAAGGGGCCGGCGGAAGAGATCAACATGTTCTATCGCCACGCCCAGGGATCGACCATCTATGGCGGCACCAGCGAGGTTCATCGCAGCATGATCGCGGAAAAGGGCCTGGGCCTGCCGCGCACCCGCGCCTGAGGAAGATCGCATGACGGACGACGCGCCCCATCTGCTGACGCAGGAACAGGATGGCATCCTCATCGCCACGCTGAACCGGCCGGACAAGCTCAATGCCTTGTCGGCGGAGACGATGGCGCTGTTCGAGGCGGCGCTGATCCGCTTCCGCGACACGCCGGACCTGAAGGTGATGCTGGTCCGATCGACCGGCCGCTATTTCTGTTCGGGCGC
The DNA here is from genome assembly GCF_013001025.1 of Sphingobium yanoikuyae. Lineage (NCBI taxonomy): Bacteria > Pseudomonadati > Pseudomonadota > Alphaproteobacteria > Sphingomonadales > Sphingobiaceae > Sphingobium > Sphingobium yanoikuyae. The sequence goes on from NZ_CP053021.1 coordinate 4,193,036, forward strand.
GGACATGAAGAGCGGCGGGTCGCCCAGGGAATATCCCCGCACGCCCAGCGGCATTCGCGAAAATCACCGGCTCCAGCTCAACGGGATGCAGCGCATCTATGACGAGATGGAGCATGTAGAAAAGCCGATCGTCTGCGCCATCCACGCCACCTGCGTCGGCGGGGGCTTGGAAATGGCGCTGTCCTGCGATTTCCGCCTGGCGGCCAGGTCGGCCGCCTTCTCCTTCCCCGAAGGGCTGTTCGGCGTGCTGCCGGCCTCCAACGGGGTCAGCCGCCTGACCCGCATCTGCGGCCCGCACTGGGCGCGCTGGCTGATCATGGGCAACCAGAAGGCCGATGCCGACCGTGCGCTCATCATGGGCCTGGTGCATGACGTGATGCCCGACGAGGGCTTCGAGGACGCAGCCCTGGCCTTCTGCCGTCACCTCACCAAGCAGAATGGCGAACAGATGGGTGCCGCCAAGATCGCGATCGAGCTGGCCGCCGAAGTCGGCCCGTCCATGGGTCGCCATGTCGAACGCATGGCCAACAGCGCGCTGATGCTGAACCCCGCCTATCTGGAGGGGATGGAACGCTATCTGAAGGGCATTGGCGGCAAGAAGGAATAGGAGTTCTTTTGGAGAAATGCGCCTCCGGCGCATCGGCACCAGCCCACAACTCCACCCGGCCTCCCATCAGGATACCATGTCTGGGCGGTCGGGTGGGGGTTGTGGGCTGGTGCGGCAATCCGGCTACGGCCGGATTTTCCAACACATGCCAAGCGCCTTCATCTGCCCACAAACTTATCCACAGCTTTTCTCACAGATAGGCGTGGGAAAAGCTGTGGATAACTTCTGTCGATAAGCCTGTGGATAAGTCGAACGCGCGCCGGTCTCAGGCGCGCGCGTCGCGCAGCATTGCGCGATAATCGCGGATGCCCAGTTCCATCAGCCGCGCCTCGGCCCGCAGCAAATGGGTGCGCGCCAGCGGATGGGGGGAATGGAGGATATTCTGCAGCGCCATGTCGGTGGTGACGGTGACGACACGCTCCAGCCCGGTCATCAGCGCGGTGCCCATGCTGAACACCGGCGATCCGGCCTCTTCGCTGCCGCCATCCATCTGGTCGACCAGCAGCCGCATCACCGGCTGGGCGGCATGGACGCGATGCAGCATCATCCGCTCATTCTGGCGATCGGCCATATTGTTGCGCAGGTGGAGCAGCCGGGAATGCTTGACCCAGAAGCCATGATAGGCGGTGACGAAGGCCAGCGCCTTCTCGCCCAGTTCCTCCTCGCTCCATCGGGTCCGCAGCAGGCCGACATAGTCGGCCTCGGCCGTGGCCATCACCGGCTCCAGCACGGCGAGCAGCAATTCGGTGAGGTCGGAGAAATAATTATAGAGCGACGTCATGCCGAGCGAGGCCTGGCGCGCGACCGCGCTCAGCGAGATTTCGACATCCACCGGCCCCGCCAGCAATTCGTTGGTCGCCGCCAGGATGCGCTCGCGCGTGTCGCGCCCCTTGCGACCAAGGCGCTGGCCATTGAGATTATGGCTCAGCGCCTTGGTGGCCCGTCCCCGGCCCTTGGGTTCCGACGGCCCGTCCGCCGCAATCGATGCCTTTGCCGTCAAAACCCGTCCTATCCATGCCCCGTCGCGCGCCTCAGGCGGCGCGCCAGGCGATCAGCTTGGTTTCCAGGAACTCCTCGATCCCTTCGAGGCCCCATTCGCGGCCTACACCACTGGCCTTGTAGCCACCGAAAGGCAAGTCGCCGGCGATGCACATGCCGCCATTGACGCTGATCGATCCGCTGCGGATCTGCTTGGCGACATTGATCGCCCGGTCAAGATTGCCCGAACTGACGCCGCCCGACAGGCCATAGCTGCTTTCATTGGCGATGCGCACGGCATCGGCATCATCCTCGAACGGGATGACCACCAGCACCGGTCCGAAAATCTCTTCCTGGGCGATGCGCATGTCGTTGGTGACGTCGACGAAACAGGTCGGCTCGATGAAATAGCCGCCGCCCTTGTCCGGCCGCGCCTTGCCGCCCGCCAGCAGGGTCGCGCCCTCGGCCTGGCCGATATCGACATAGGACAGCACCCGCTCCATCTGCCGCTTGGAAATGACCGGCCCCATGATGTGCTGGGGATTGTCGAAATCGCCCCAATTGTCGCCGAAGCTGGCATAGGCATGCTTCAGGATCGCCTTCGCCTCCTCATAGCGGCTGCGCGGCACCAGCAGGCGCGAATGGACGGCACAGCCCTGGCCGGCATGGAAGACCAGCATGGTCTGGGCGACGTCCATCGCGAAATTGGCGGAATCGTCGAGCACGATCTTCGCCGACTTGCCGCCCAGTTCCAGGAAGACGCGCTTCAGCGTGGCGGCGCCCTGTTCCATGATGCGCTTGCCCACGCCCGTCGATCCGGTGAAGGAGACAAGGTCGACACGCGGATCGGTGACCAGCATCTCGCCAGCCAGCGCCGGATCGCTGCCGAACACGACGTTGATGACGCCGGCGGGGAAGCCCGCCTCCGCCGCCAGTTCGCCGAAGATGGCGCCCATGCCCGGCGTGTTGGGCGCGGGCTTCAGGATCACGGTGCAGCCGGCCAGCAGCGCGGCCACGACCTTGCCGACATTCACATAGAGCGGCACGTTCCACGGCGTGATCGCCGCCACCACGCCGACCGGCTCATAGACCGCCTTGCGCAGGCTTTCGAAGCCATAGCCGGTGCGGCCGCCATAATCCTTTTCCCATTTGAGCTGGGGAAAGACGGCGAGATAATCGTCCCAGCCGTCGAGTGCCATGTCGACATGGGCACGGCCGACCGCGCCCATGGCGGCGCCGGCCTCATGCCGGGCCAGATCCGACAGCCGTTCCTTGTTCGCCTGGAACAGGTCGCGCAGCTTCGTCACCAGCGCGACGCGCAGGTCGACATTGGTCGACCAGTCGGTTTCGTCAAAGGCGCGGCGGGCAGCGACGATCGCGGCCTCGACATCGGCGGGCGAGGCATCGGCGGCGGTGCCGACCGGCTCGCCGGTCCAGGGGCCGATCACCTCAAAGGTCTTGCCGCCTTCGGCACCGCGCAGCACGCCGTCGATATAGAGCTTGGCTTCGGGAAGAGTGGCCATGATCGCCTTCCTGTGGATAACTTCTGTGGATGTTGTGGATAAGTCGCCCGGTCAGCGCTTGCGCGCGCTCAGGGCGACCGATCCGATGTGCAGGTCCGCCGGCATGTCGAGCACGGCGCGGAAGACGTCGGTGACCGAATTATAATGGCTGATACCGCGCTCGCGCAGATTGAGGCCGACCTTGGCATTTTCCTGGGCGAAGCGGATCGCGACCTCCATCGGCCAGCTGCTGCCGGTCTTGGTCTCATCCATCATCATGCCGGCCTGGACCACGGTGACGCGCACGCCCTCGGGCTCCAGTTCGCGCGCCCACATGTCGGACATCAGTTCCAGCCCCGCCTTGCCGCCGGCATAAAGCCACAGCATCGGCATTTTCAGCGGCACGGATTCGCTGGTGACATTGATGATATGGCCACCCCCGCGCAGCAGCGGCAGCGCCTCCCGCGCGCAATGGATCGGGCCGGCGACATTGGTGGCAAGCGATGCTGCGATCTGCTCGTCGCGCACCTCGGCCAGGGTGAAGGGTTCGTAGATCGCGGCATTGTTGATCAGCACGTCGATCCTGGAATGACGCTGCGCGATCGTGGCAAAGGCGGCGCGGACGGAATCGGGATTGCCGACATCGCATGCCAACGCGAAATGGGGTTCGCCCAGTTCCTGCGCGACCGCCTCGACCTTCGACAGGGTGCGGCCCAGCAGGATGACGGTTTCGCCATCGCGCGCGAACCGCCGCGCCAATGCGCGTCCCAGCCCGTCGCCCGCACCGGTAATGACGATGACCTTGCTCACCTCTCGCTCCACCTGTTCTTGTGCTGTTGGCATTTACTTGCGCATGTCGTCCGCGGCGCGGCAAGATGGCGCCGCATCGCGCGCGCGATAGTTGGGAAATTCAGCCCGCCGGCCGCGCGAAATCGGCCGGATAGACGGACAAGTCGCCATCATAGGCGATGCCGCCGGGCCAGAAGCGGGTGCCGCTGACCCTGGCGAAATAATGGACCGTGCGGGCGAAGGAGCCGGCCGATGACCGCGGCTGGAAGGCGACGCCGCTGGGGCTGACGCCGCGCGCGCGCGCGCTGAAATCCTTGACCGTGAACAGCAGGTCGTCGGTCTGCTGGGCGCAGAAGACCAGGTCGCTGCCGGGACAATAGCGGCGCGGTTCGACCTGCAAAGGCGACAGCCGGCCGCGCTTCATCGCCACCTTGCCCGGCACGCGGGTCACTTCCGGGCCATGGACCGTGTCATACCAGTGATGATATTCCGCCTCCCGCCCGGCGACGAAATTGGCGAGGATAATCGAGACCCCGGAAAAGGGCTGGTCGGGCTGGTGATTGGGGCTGGCGACCCAGTCCGAATACATCGCATAGCTGTGAATGCGCTCGCTTTCGTCGCTGTCGTCGATCAGCCCCGCGTCGCGCACATCGGCCAGCAGCGGCGCGAGCGCGGGCAGGTCGATCTCCGGCGCGGCATAGTCGAACTCATAGACCGACAGGAAGCGCCAGGGCTGGGGAATGTCGGGCATGATCTGCTGCGGCGTGACTTCATAGCGATCGGCCGAACGAAAGCCGCGCAACCGGGCCAGATCCTGCTGATGCGCGCCGTCGAACCAGCTGGCATAATCCTCCGCGCGGCCGGCCGCGACATTGTGCAGATGGATGGTGGTATACAGGCTCATTCCTCGTCCCCGGCTGCCCGGCCGGCTGGTCCCGACCCTGTGTGCGGCGGCAATCCAGCATGGATGCCCCGCACATGCCAGAGCCGCCGGCCAATGATCGCCGGGGCATTGAGAGGCGGGCGCGAATTGACCCTGTCGGCAGCGCTCCCCATCCTGACGCCGCAATCATGCCGGAAGGACGCGTGATGACCGACCCTGTAGCCGCGCCCCGCTTCGCCCTGTTCCGCGCGAAGGATGCGACCGATTTCGAGGAAAGCGGGCTGATGGCGACAGTGCCGCCAACGCCGATCGAGATGGCAGGATCGATCGCCGCGGTCGAGGCGGGCATGCTGGAAGGCACGCGGGTGAAGCTGCTCTTTTCCATGCCGGGCCTCAGCCTCACCCATGCCTGGTTCCGCAGCGGCTTCCCGCTGCCGCGCCACAGCCATGATGTCGACTGCCTCTATTTCATCCTCGCCGGATCATTGCGCATCGGCACGGAAGAACTGGGCGCGGGCGACGGCTTCTTCGTCGGCGCCCACGTCCCCTACACCTATGTGCCCGGCGACCAGGGCGTCGAGGTGCTGGAATTTCGCGGCGCCGACAGCTTCGACATCAGGATGCTCGCCAACAACCGTGCCTATTGGGACCGGGCGGTGGCGCAGGTCACGGCGCAGCGCGCGCATTGGACAGGCGAGACGCCGCCGTCGGGCCTGTCCTTCGGACTCGAGCCCAGCGGCGGATAGGGGCGATCAGCCCCGGCCGTTTGCCGCCTCATGCGCGGCCAGGCGGCGCCCGGTCACCAGCGTCTGGCCGACGAACAGGATGATCAGGATCACCCCAACCGTGCCGACGAAGATATCGAAGCCGGACCAGCGCCCGAACAGGCCGGGCTTGTCGCCCAGCACCATCATCATCACCGTCAGCGCGATCAGCATCAGCCGCAATTCGGTCGGGCCGGCCGACAGATAGGAGAGCTTGAACTCCCCCAGCACGCGGGCGGAGAGATAGGCGTGGATCGACAGCAGCAGATAGCCGGCGAGCGCCACAAGGGCGACATCCATGGTGACATAGGGGCTGAGGCCGATGCCGGCGAGGATCAGCAAGGTCACCAGTCCATCGCAGCTATGATCGATGAAATAGCCATAGGAGGGCCGTTCGATCCGGCGGTAGCGCGCCAGGCTGCCATCCATGGAATCGCCGAACCACTGGATGACATAGCCCAGGATCGCGAGCAGCAGCCAGGATGCACCGACATTGCTGGCGGTATAACCGATGAAGGTCATCAGCGCGCCGATCAGCCCCAGCAGGGTCAAAAGGTCCGGCGTGACCTGTCGCGGCATATGCGCGCACAGCCAGGTGAGAAGCTGGCGTTCGGAGCGTGCCAGGAAATTTTGCTGGATGCGGTCCAGCGTCGTGGCCGCATCATGTCTTTGATCTGTCATGATCCCTTATCGAGGAGATATGTGGCGCGGACAAGGCAACATCCCCCACACATGACGACAGGGTGCCCGCCTTCCCGTTCAGGCCGGCGGCGCCTTCATGTCGATCGCCAGCCGGGTGAGACGGGATCGCGCGATGCGCCATTGGCCGTCTTCCCGGCGATAATCTTCATGATAATGGCCGTAGCCGGTGAGCATACGCCCATCGGGCCAGACCAGATGGTCCTGCATCGCCCAGATGGCGGTCGCCTCATCGCCGTCTATGGCGATTTCGGGCGAATGGACATGATGGACGGTGCGCGCCGCGTCGATCGAGCCGCGGACGCTGGCGATCGCACCATCGCGTCCCTCCAGCAGCGGCCCGCCCGATCCGGTCGCGTCGAGCCGGAAGTCGGGCGTGAACAGCGCGGCAAAGCCGTCCCAATCCTTGGTATCGAGCAGGCGGCAATAGCGCGCCTTCACATTGGCGATGGCCAGCCAGTCGGCGAAATCGGGCGCGGCCATCAGAAACGGAAACCGCGCATCTGGTTGCCGCCGTCGCACAATATCACCTGATTATTGATGAAGCTGCCCTCGTCGGAGGCGAGGAACAGGCCGAGATTGGCGATATCCTCGGCCGTGCCCTGGCGCTTGACCGACTGCATGCCCTTCAGCCGTTCCCAATTGTCGGCGGCAACGCCGTCCTGCGCCGCCTCGGTCGCCATCAGGCCCGGCGCGATGCCGACGCAGCGTATCTCGTCCTGGCCGAACTGCATCGCCATCGCATGGGTGAAGATGTTGAGCGCGGCCTTGGTGATGCCATAGGCGGTGGCCGGGTTGTAGCTGGCCATCGACGACTTGTTGATGATGACGCCCTTCGCCTTCGCCAATGCCGGCCGCAATGCTTCGGCCAGCAGCAGCGGGCCGATGGTGTTGACCGCGAAATAATGCTGCCATTTGGCCTGGCCCAGGCCGAAGAAGCCGCGCGCAATCTCGCCCAGATGCAGGCCGGCATTGTTGATCAGCACGTCCAGCCGGTCATGGGCGGCCAGCACGTCGGCGGCGAAGGCCTGGATATCGGCTTCATCGCTCATGTCGACGCGATGGACGGTGGCAGTCGCGCCAAGCTGTTCGACCAGCGCCTTGCTCTCGGCCAGCCCCGCTTCGTTGATGTCCGCCAGGATCAGATGCGCGCCCTCGCCGCCAAAGGCGAGCGCATAAGCGCGCCCCAGCCCCGCCGCGCCGCCCGTCACCAGCACGGTCTTGCCCGCGAAACGTCCCGCCATCCTCTGCCTCCTATTCTGTTTGAAACCCTATCGCCCGCGCAGATAGGCCATGGCGGCGCGTGCCGCCGCCAGCCCATCCTGGGGATTGTCCACCTCGACATAGCCGGTCGCGCGGGTCAGCCGGGCGATGCGCGGCATCAGCGCGGCATAGCCCATCTCGCCACTGCCGGGCGTGACCGCATGGTCGGTGATCGCCGTACCATGGATCCGGTCGATATCCTTCAGATGCATCGACACCACCCGCGGTCCCAGCGCCGCCAGCAGATCGAGCGGCGCCACGCCGGCATACCAGGCCCAGGCCAGGTCGATTTCGAACGAGAGCAGGTCCGGCGCGATCCGGCTGGCCATCAGGTCGAGCGGCCGGTCGCCGTCGATCGGCATCAGATCATACCAATGATTATGATAGGCGAGCGTCAGGCCGGCCGCCTTCGCCTTTTCCCCCAACGCCGCGAGCTGCGGGATATAGGCGTCGAGCGCGGCGCGCGTCGTCTGGCCGAGGGTACGGCTGGCGATGAAGATCGGCGCAGTGGTCAGCGCGACGATGTTCGCGCCGATCGCCGCCGCCTGATCAAGCTGCCGGTCATAGTCCGCGCCACGCACGCCGAGCCGGACCACGCCCACCGCCATGCCGGCATCGCGCACCATGCGGGCCTTGTCCTGCGGCGTGGGTTCGGACGGGTCGTTGGCGACATAGGAAGCGAGGCGGAAGCCGAACCGGCCATAGCCCATCGCCGCCACGGCGCGCAGCGTGCCGGCATAGTCGCGCGCCAGTTCCTTGCGCACGGTCGTGTCGGCCAGGCCCAGCGTCGATGCGCCGTGTCTCGCCGCCGCCTGGCCCGGCAGCAACAAAGCCGCGCCACCGCCCAGCAGCAGCGACCGGCGACCAAGGCATTGCGGCGCCCGCAAGTGCCCGGCCGGTTCGGTCACGCCGCCTCGACCTCCAACCGCTTCACCACCAATGCCTTGAGATCGGCGGTCTTGATCTTGGCGCTGCCAGTCAGTTCCAGATCGCTCTCGCCAAAGAAGAGGACGCGACGGGGCACCTTGAAGCTGGCCAGTTGCTCCCTGGCGAAGCCGCGAATGCCGTCCTCGTCCAATATGGCGCCTTCGTGCGGGACGATGCAGGTGACCACCAGCTCGCCCAGCGTTTCATGCGGGACGCCGACGGTTTGGGTCACCTTGACGCCCGGACAGGTCTTGATGACGCTGTCGATCTCGATCGGCGAGACATTGGCGCCGCCGGTCTTGATGATGTCGTTGAGCCGCCCTTCCCAGTGCAGCCGTCCTTCCGTGTCGAACCAGCCGCCATCGCCGGTGCGGAAAAAGCCCTCGTCATCGACCGAATCATCGAGCGGGATGCCGACATAGCCCAGCATCAAGGTCGGTCCCTTGACCGCGATCTCGCCCCGTTCGCCGAGCGGCACGACCGCGCCGGTGAGCGGATCGACGATCTTGAAGATATTGCCGGGCAGCGGCGCGCCATGGCTGCCGGCGATCCGCTCTTCGGGCGTGCCGGACGGAAAGATCGAGCTGATCGTAAAGGTTTCGGTATTGCCATAGGCGGCCATCGGCTCCTGCCAGTCGGTGCTGACGGTCGGATGGCGGCCGAGCGGATTGGCCGGATTGACATAATATAGCGAGGACAGGTCGACATCGCCCCAATTGGGTGCGGCTTCCAGCTGCGCCCATTGATGCGGCCAGGCGAAGGCCATGGTCGCCTTTTCCGCTTCCATCAGGCTCAGCGCTTCCGCCGGCTGGAAGGTCTGTTGCAGGATCAGGCTGCCGCCGCCGGTCAGTGCGCCGCCGATCGCCATGCAGAAATTGCCCGACCAGAAAAAGCCATTGGCCGACCAGGCGCGGGCATCGGGCTTCGCTTGCAGGAAGCGTTTCCAGCGCCAGAGCTGCAGGGTCGGGCCGCGATGGGCGCTGATGATGCCCTTGGGCTTGGCGGTGGAGCCGGAGGAGAAGAAGAGCACGCCCGGATCGGCCGGCATGACGGTGGCGGCAGCGGCATCGACCAGCGCCTGATCGACCGCGTCACCGCGCGCGAGGAAGTCGCTCCAGCCCTCGATCCGGCCCATCGCCCCATCGACCGCAGCGAGATGGCGCAGGAAGGGGAAGCGGGTGGAGACCAGCCGGCCGTCGCCCGCGACGCCGATCGCCGGTTCCAGATCGGCGAGGATCGCGCCGAAATCCTTCTTGAGGACATTACGCTCCAGCAGCAGCACGGAGCAGGCCGATGACTGGACCAGATGGTCGAGTTCGGCCGGGGTCGAGAAGGTGCTGAGCGTCGCGGCGACGCCGCCGGCGAGCGCGACGCCGAACACCGCCGAGAGAAATTCCGGCCGGTTGGTCATCAGCACGCCGACGCGCGTGCCCTTGCCGACGCCACAGGCGACCAGCGACCGGGCGACCGCATTGGCCTGCGCCCACAGATCGTCATGGCTCCAGCGGACCACGCCATCGGGCCCGTGGAAGACCAGCGCCTCCCGCCCGGCATGGGCCTGCGTGACCTCACGCAGCCAGCCGCCGAGCGTCAGCGTGCCAAGGCCCTCCTCTTCCGACAGAGGCGGGCCGGCGACGATCGAGAGCGCAGCCATCGGCTTAGCGGTTGACGTCGACGATGACGCGGCCGCGCACCTTGCCGGCGAGCAGGTCGGCGGCGACGCCGATCGCATCGCCGAGCGAGATTTCCTGCGCGATCACCTCCAGCAGCGCCGGGTCGAGATCGCGGGCCAGCCGCGCCCAGGCGGCGAGGCGCACGGGCTTGGGCGCCATCACGCTGTCGACGCCGAGCAGGCGCACACCGCGCAGGATGAAGGGCATGACGGTTGCCGGGAAATCGGCGCCCTGGGCAAGGCCACAGGCCGCGACCGCGCCGCCATAGCGGGTCTGGGCACAGGCATTAGCGAGGGTGAAGCTGCCGACCGAGTCGACCACGCCGGCCCAGCGCTCCTTCTGCAGCGGCTTGCCCTTTTCCGACAGTTCGGCGCGGTCGATCACGCCGTCGGCGCCCAGCGTCTTGAGATAGTCGCCTTCGGCCGACTTGCCGGTCGAGCCGATCACGGTGAAGCCCGCCTTCTTGAGCAGGGCAACCGCAACGCTGCCGACGCCGCCGGTGGCGCCGGTGACGAGGATTTCGCCCTGGTCGGGGGTCACGCCGGCCTTCACCAGCGCCTCGACGCAGAGCGCGGCGGTGTAGCCGGCCGTGCCGATCGCCATCGCCTGGCTGGGCGTGAAGGCGGTGGGCAGCGGCACCAGCCAGTCGCCCTTCAGCCGGGCAACCTGGGAGAGGCCGCCCCAATGGCCCTCACCCACGCCCCAGCCGTTCAGCACCACCTTGTCACCGGCCTTCCAGTCGCCATGGTCGGAACTGCGGACGGTGCCGACCAGATCGATGCCAGGCACCATCGGGAATTTGCGCACCACCGGCGAGGCACCGGTGATCGCCAGGCCATCCTTGTAGTTCAGGGTCGAATAATCGACGTCGATGGTCACATCGCCCTCGGGCAGCTGCGCCTCATCGACCTGGGCGAGCGACACGCTCTGCTTGTCGTCGGTCTTTTCGATCAGGATGGCGGAAAACATGCGGTCGGTCCTTCTTGAAGAGAGAAAGGGAAATCGGGCAGCCTATCCCTGGGCAACCCTGGGAAGCGGCGCGAGCGGACGGCCGAGCCGCTCGGCAATGTCGGGGAATTTGTCGCTGCGCATCGATCCGAACATGCACAGGCGCAGGCATTCCTGGGCGAGGCGACGGCCAAGGGCCCGCCGTTCCCCCTCTTCGCGCGCATGGCTGCGCGCCCAGATCGGCCAGAGAAAGGCGCCGGCCAGCATCAGCACCGACAGGACTTCGGCGTCGACGCCGTCTTCGGCGAGATCGCTGTTGGCGAAGCGCTGGAGCGAACCTTCATATTCGCGCCAGAAGGGGTCGGCCATCGGATCGGGCGAGGCCAGCAATTGCAGCAGCCAGATGCGGCACAGCTCGGGATTGTCCATCGCGAACAAAGCCAGCCGGTCGGTGGTGTCGGCAATGTCGACTTCCTCGACCCGGCGCTCGCCGATCGTCTCGGGATCGCCGAAGACCGAACGGAACATGCGTTCCGACACCCAGTCCGCGGTCGCCTCGATCAGCTTCTCGCGGGTTTCGAAATGCTGATAGGCAGTGCCGCGATTGACGCCGGCGAGATGGGCCACTTCCGACAGGCTGACGCCATCCGGCCCATCCTTGGCCAGCAGCGCACGGGCGGCTTCCAATATGGCCTCGCGGGTCGCCACGGGATCGCGGGCGCGCCTTTTCCGAATGTCCGTCATGCTGCCTCACCTAGGTTGATCGTTCAGAGCCTATAATGATCAGCCCTGTTGATCGGCTCCATCCCTGCCCGCTCCGGGGCCAGAGTCAATCGCTGCGGCCCGGCGGCCGCGCCCTCATCGCTCCCGCGAAGGCCATGGCCCCAAACGCCGATCGGCCGGACAACCCCCTGGGGCTGCCCGGCCGATCGTCTGGCCCTTGGCGCGGATGGATCAGCGCGAACCGAAGGCGAAGCGCAGATTGACGCCAAATTCGCGCGGCGGGGTGACCGTGGCACCGGTATAGGTGCTGGTATAGGTCGCCGCCGCCGTAGTCGCGCCGGTCGCGGTGAAGCCGGTGATCTGCTGATAGCCGGTGAAGAGCGGGGTGGTCCGCGTCAGCACCTTGGTCGTGTCGAACAGATTCTTGGCGAACAGCGAGATTTCCCAGCCGCCATCGGGGTCGCGGATACCGGCATAGAGATTGACCAGCGCATAGGCGCTGACATCGTCATAATTATTGCCCGGATCGCCCTTCGACTTGCCGTTATAATTGACGAGGCCACGGATGAAGCCATCGGTCTTGCCCGAAATGGTCGTGTGGAACTCGCTCTGCAGCGTGGCGGTGATCGGCGGCAGGAAGGCTGCACGCTGGTTCACGGCGCAAGCCGACAGATTATCGGCACCCACGGCCGCCTGCAGCTCCGCCAGGCTCGGCGCATTGCCGACCGGATCCGGGATGCCGTCACCGTTCAGGTCGTTGCACGGGATGGTGCCGTTCTTGATCTTGCCGAGCGAATAGCTGCCGGTCAGGTTGACGTTCCAGCTGCGGGTGATGTCGAAGCCCAGTTCGCTTTCCACGCCGTTCACCTCGACCGGGACCGCGCCCACGAAGTTGAACGAGCCGACCTGCTGCGCGGTGCCGGTCACCTGCCCGGCCGCATTGCGGACGGCGACGGTGTTCACATAATAAACGCCGTTGTTGGGCACGCGATAGGGGAAGTTCTTGTACTTCTGGTGATAGGCGGTGACGTTGAAGCGCATCCGCCCGCCCATCAGCGTGCTCTTGAAGCCCAGCTCATAGGATTTGGAAGTTTCGGGCGGCAGGTCGAGGAAGGAGCGCTCCAGCGCCGACGGCGCGATGTTGAAGTCGCCGACCACGTTGATGCCCGGACGGAAGGAGCTGCCGGTCGCGGCATAGACCAGGAAGTCCGGCGTGAAATTATGCTTGATCGACGCGCTGTAGATCAGCTTGTCGGTATCCTGCGAGTCCGCGGCGATGGTGTTGCCGTTGACCGCCAGATAGTTGTTCGACTTGTACTTGATCTGGCGCAGGCCGCCCGACAATTCGGTTGCCTCGCCGAAATGGGCGGTCAGGTTGCCGAAGAAGGACTGTTCGTGCGACTTGCCGGTGCGGTCGATCTCGGTCTGCACGACCGAGGCGATGCCGCCGCCAAAGGCCGCAGGCAGGCGCACGATCGTCGGCGAGGTCAGGTGGGTCGGCGGGTTGAGCCGGTCGTCGAAGAAGCCGATGACATAGTCGAACATGTCGAAGACACGCTCTTCATTCTGCAACCGGATTTCATGCGAGGTTTCCTTGGCCACCGTGTCGGTGACCTGGTTGACGTCGCGGCCGATGAAGAAATTGCCATCGTCGACATTGTCGGTCGAATGGAATTTCTGCTTGGTATACATGCCCTGATAGATCAGGCGCTGGCCGGCAAAGGCCAGTTCCGACCGCCAGTTGAAGATGTCGAAGCGCTGGTTGATGATACGCGGCTGTTCCTGGATCGACAGGCGATCCTTGGCCGTGATCAGCACCGGGCTGGGCGTGGCATCGGGATTGGCCTCGCTGAAGGAAATCGCCTGGTCATAGGTCCGCGCATCGCGGTCCATATATTGATAGGTGCCCTCAAGCTTCAGCCAGTCGGTCGGCTCGATCGTACCGACGATACGCGTGCTCTTGGTGCGCGACCAGGGGCTCGGTCCGCCGCTGATCGGCCGCACGCGATCGGCATCATCCTCGTTCCAGACGCCCGACACGCGGATGCCGGCGATCCCTTCGATGATCGGCAGGTTGAGGCCGCCCTTGAAGTTGAGCGTGCCGATATCGTTGCCGGTCCAGTCGATGAAACCGCCAAACTGGTTGAGGTCGGGCTTGCGGGTGGTGATGGTGATCGAACCCGACGGCGAAGCGCGGCCGCGCAGCGTGCCCTGCGGCCCGCGCTGCACTTCGATCTGGCCGATGTCGTACATCTGCTGCAGCACGGCGCCCGGCGAGAGCGGCGCGTCGTTGAAGTAGAATTGGATGGTGCCGCTGTTGCCGCTGGCATTGGCGTCGAAATTCACGCCGCGCAGGCGCGCATTGCCGCCGATGCCATTGGCATTGTTGGTCAGTTCAAGGCCCGGCGCCAGCGCCTGGACTTCGTTGAAGGTGCGGATGTTGAGGTTGCCGATCGCCTGTTCGGTGACCGCGTTGACCACCGCGGGCACGTCCTGAATGTCTTCGCCGCGACGACGCGCCTCGACGATGATGATCTGGGCGTCGAAACCAGTGTTGCTGGTTGCAGCCTGCTCCTCGGGCGCCTGGGCAAGAGCCGGCGTCGCGATGGTGAGTGCCGCGACACTCGCGCCGATCAAATAATAGGCCGACATGCGATTCATAAGTGAAGCCTCCCCAAATAAACATCATGTTGACTATTGAGTCACCATTGATGCAGTGATCTTTTTTGCTTTGGTTGATTCTCGTTATGCCTGATATTGGCGGCCCGAGAAGCCCGGCCGCCTTGCAGATGGCGACATATCGCCATCGCGATTCCACCAGATCGTCACTGATCCCCCAGGCGATTTGCGCCTGCCCTTTCCCCCTGCATGATCGCCAGCCGATGGCGCATGAGAGGGGAGAGCGCAATGGACATGCAAATGACGGGCAGGGTCGCGATCGTAACCGGCGCGACCGCCAATATCGGCCGCGCCATCAGCCTGGGACTGGCAGCCGAAGCGGTGAAGCTGGTCGCGGTGGGGCGCGACCAGGCGGCCGGCGCCCGGCTGGTGGAGCAGGCCATCGCCGCCGGCGCGCAGGACGCCCATTTCGTGGCGGCCGACCTCAGCGATCCGGCCGCGCCGGGGCAGATAATGGCGGCGGCCTCCGCGCTGGGCGAGGTCGCGATCCTGGTCAACAATGTCGGCGGCAATATCGGCGCGGGATTTTTCGTCGATTCCGATCCGGCAAGCTGGGCTGGCGACATCGACCTCAACCTCGGCACGCTGCTGCGCATGACTCATGCGGTGTTGCCGGGCATGATCGCGCGCAAGGCGGGCGCGATCGTCAATATCGGCTCCACTGCGGGCATCGTCGGCGACTATATGCTGCCGGTCTATTCGGCGGCCAAGGCGGCAGTCCACGGCTTTACCAAAGTGCTGGCGAAGGAAGTCGGGCCGCACGGCATCCGCGTCAATTGCGTCGCCCCCTATGGCACCGTGTCGCGCGATCCCGCCGCCTTCTCCAGCGGCAGCCGATTCCACCCCGATCGCAACTTCTTCGGCCGGGCCTTTGCCAGCACCAGCCCAAAGGACATGGAGAAGCGGTCGCGCCAGACGGTGCTGGGCCGGCCCGTCGCCTTTGCCGAGGAAGTCGCCTCACTCGCCGTCTATCTGGCGTCGGACCAGGCCGGCTTCATCACCGGCCAGGTCTATCCGGTCGACGGCGGCAGCCTGCTGTGAATCAGGCGTCGGGCGGGCCGAAGCGGAAGATCGTCATCTTGTTGCCGTCCAGATCACGGAAATAGGCACCGTAGAAGCCGTTGGGATCATCACCGCGAATGCCGGGCTTGCCCTCGCACTTGCCGCCCAGTTCGAGCGCGCGGGCATGGACCGCATCGACCTGTGCCCGACTGTCCGCCTGGATGCCGACCTGATTGCCATTGCCCGGCGTTGCATCCCCCTCGAACGGAATGCCGATCAGCAGCATGCCGCCCTCGGCGGTCTTGTAGGCGATCAGGTCGGGCCGGTCATAGGCGCGCACCGCGCCCAGCAGTCCGGCAATGCCGTCATAGAAACGCTTCGCGCCGTCGAGGTCGCGAGTGCCGAAACGGGCCATGCTGATCATATTCGCTCTCCCTTTCAAAGCATCGCGCGCAAAAGTGGGAACCGGTTTTGCGCAACAGCGATGCGACAACAAAGACCTGGAGCGCGCTGCGCGCTCTAGAGGCCGCCCATGCCGCGCCAGCGATCCGGGCCCATCCACACATATTCGACATAATGGCCGAGCCATTCGCGCGTATCGAGATAGACGAATTCCAGCATGCCCGGCGTCCCGCCCTTGAGCACCACCGGATAGGGCTGGTCCTCGACCCGCGCCATGAAGGCCGCCCAGTCATCGACCCGGTTGCAGATATGGTGGAAGACAAGCCGGTCATCGGCGGGCAGCGCATCGCGATAGAGCGCCAGCACATCCCCCGATATTGGCTGGATCAGCTCGAACTGCATATCGTCGACCCAGACGAAGGCGAGCTTCTGCACCCCCTGCCCCTCGCCCTGCGGCGTCCACAACTGCACCGGCACCTCGATTTCGGAGAGGGTGCGGACATCGGCCTGCGTGCGGAACTGTTCGACCGCCTTGTCGACATTGCGGGTGACATAGGCGTTCTGGAAATGATGGCCGGTCAGCATGGCTCAGCCCTCCCGTGCGACGTCATAGCGCGAAAGATAGCGCTCGAAATGCGGCGCCAATTGCTCCACCGACAGTCCATATTGGGCGAGCTTATAGTCGTGGCGGCCGAATTTGCCCTGCGGATTGTCGTCCAGCCAGGCCTGCATCGCTGCTTCTGCCTCTGGCGTGAACTCATCGCCCAGCGCCGCGTAGAGCCGGCGCATCGTCCCGATCGGATCGCTGGTGAGGTCGGCATAATGGACGTCGACCATGCTGTCCTCGCCCAGCCGCTCGCGCGCATCCATGATGCGGTCGGCATGGAGCCGCGCCTGATAGGTGCAATTTTCCGCCAGCCATTCAGGATCGACCCGGCCGGTAAAGGCCATCTGCCCCAGGCTGATGATCGAGCAGAAGCTGCCCATGGCGGTATAGGGATCGCGATGGGTCCAGATGAAGCGGGCATCGGGATAGATTTTGCGGATCGTCTCGATCCACAGGCTGTGGCTCGGCATTTTGAGGTTCCACACGCCCGGCGCATCGGCCTGCAGCAACTGCAGGAAGCGTTTGTGATAGTCATAGGCCGACGTCATGTCGGTCGAGAACAGCCAGTCGCGATAATTGGGCAGCTTCCCCCGCGATTCCAGCGCCAGCGCCTTGAAATCATGCGCCATGAAGAAGATGCATTCATTGGGATAGACGGCCGAATTGCGATAATATTTGCCCATTTCCGGCCGGGCGGCGAGCATCGCCTTTTCCTGTTCCAGCCGGGCGATGGCACGCGGATCGCTCTTGAGCGTCGCGCTGGTCGCCGGCGGCACCGGTTCGTCAATCTCCCAGGTCAGTGGCGAGCGCCGGGCCGGATCACAGGCCAGCAAATTGCTGAGCAGGGTGGTGCCGGTGCGGGGAATGCCGAAGACGAAGACCGGTCGTTCGACCGGCCGTTCCAGCAGTTCGGGCCGCTGCGCCAGATAATCGGTGGTCCTGAGGCGATTGGACAGGAGGTCGACGACATTGGCCTCCATCCGCGCATGGCCGCTGTCCGACAGGCCGGCCTGGTTCGCGTCGGCCAGCAATATGTCCAGCCCTTCGCGATAACTGTCGGAATCGAAGCGATCGAGGCCGGTGACCTTGATCGCGCGGTCGATCAGCGCGTCGGCAACCAAAGCAGCGCCCATGGCATGTCTCTCCTGATGTCTTTTGCCGCCATCATGGGCAGCCGGGCGAGGCGCGCCAATGCTGCCCGATGACGCGGCCCGGCCGCACTATCGATATCGGGCCATATCAGAAGCGCGGCGCCAACCCCTATCGCGGGCGCGATGTCAGATGCTGGCGAAACTGACGCGGCGTCGCCCCGGTGGCGCGGCGAAAGGCGAAGGCGAAGCTGGAAGGCGAGGCGAATCCGAGCGCGAAGGCGATCTCCTTGATGCTCTCGCTCGACCCCAGATAGCGTTTGGCGACATCGATCCGGCACTGGACGATATAGTCGCCGATCGAACAGCCCCGGCTGGCGCGAAAGCCGCGCGTCAGTTGCCGCACCGACAGGTTGCACAGGGTCGCCAGTTCCTCCAGCGAGGGCGCCGCGCCGCCCAGTTGCAGCCGCTCGTCGATCCGCCGCAGCCGCCAGGTGGCAAGCCCCCCGGTCGCCGGGCAACTGGCGATCGCCTGGCAATAGCGCGCCACCTCGATCGCCAGTTGCCCGGCGATCAACTCGGTCAGCACGATGCTGCCCGGCCCCGGCCGGTTCACCTCCTCCGCCAGGCGGAACAGGCAGGCGCGCATATGCGGATGGGCGATGTCGAGACAGGCGGCGAGCCGACCGTCGGTCCATTCGATCGGCCCATCGAGCCAGCGGTCGATCGCCTCCGCCTTGATCTCGCACACGACCGAAGACTGACTGCCCTGCCCTTCGGTCCGCAACCGCAAGGCCTGCCCCGGCGGCACCAGGAAAATCTCGCCCAGCCGCTCATAGCGATGCGGCCCCCAATGGTCGGCATAGCAGCCGCGCACCCGCTCGGGCCGGGGGGTCAGGCACATGTCGAGCCAATAATGGCGCTCGCGCCGGAAAATGCGGTCGGTCGGCCCCGCCAGGTCGAGCCGCATGATCCGCGCCTGCGCCTGCGGCACCGCAATCTCGGCCTCGAAAACCGACCTGGCATAGGATTCCGACATCGCTCCCCCGCTCTCTGGCCATGTTTGGCCCTATCGCTGCACTATGGCCCATTCTCGATAGTCTGGTCAATTGCGTCGGCGCCGGAGTCGCCCCCATTCTTGGGCCATCAGGCAAGCCGCCAACGATGCGGCACCCTATGGAGAGAGATGAATGGCTAAGGGTCTTTTCGACTGCACGGGCAAGGTCACGCTGGTCACCGGCGGCAATGGCGGCATTGGCCTGGGCTTCGCCATGGGCGTCGCCAAGATGGGCGGCGACATCGCCATCTGGGCACGCAACGCGGACAAGAACGAAGCCGCCGCCGCCGCCCTGCGCGCAGCGGGCGCCAGCCGGGTCGAAACCTATCAGGTCGATGTCGCGTCGGAAGAAGCGATCATCGACGGCTATGCCACATTGCTCGCCGATTTCGGCCGGATCGACTGCGTCTTCGCCAATTCGGGCCGCGCCTCGCGCTCGCGCTCGGTGCTGACGCTGGATTCGGCGGAATGGCATGATCTGCTGGCGGTCAACCTGCACGGCGCCTTCTTCACCCTGCGCGAAGGGGCCAAGGCGATGGTCGCCCGCGCCGAAGCCGGCGAGCCGGGCGGCAGCCTGGTCTATTGCGGCAGCCTGTCGATGTTCCACGGCATTGCCGGGATCAACAATTATGCGGCGTCCAAGGGCGGCATGGGCGCCGCCGTGCGCGGCATGGCGGCGGAACTGGGCAAATATGAGATCCGCGCCAACAGCATTGCGCCCGGCTATATCAAGACCGGCATCGGCGGCGATGGCGAAATGAGCGAGGAGATGAAGGCCCGCATGGCCGCCGTCGACGCCCATTTCTCCGCCAAGACGCCGATCCATCGCCCCGGCGCGATCGAGGATTTCGAGGGCATCGGCGCCTATCTCGCGTCCGACGCCTCGCGTTACCATAGCGGCGACACGATCGTCATCGACGGCGGCAGCCTCGTCTATCCGCCCTACGCCTTCTGAGCCGATCGACGGAGCGCCCCGATGCACCTGCTCAACATCCATGATGTGAACGATGTCCGGCTCGACGCCTATCAGCGGCCCGAACCGGGTCCGAAGGACGTCGTCGTGAAGATGAAGGCCTGCGGCATTTGTGGCAGCGACCTCAGCTATATCAAGAATGGCGGCATTCCCGGCCCCGGCAAGCTGACCGCGCTCGGCCATGAGGGCGCGGGCGAGATCATGCTGGTCGGTGAGGAAGTGGCAGGCGTCAGCGTCGGCCAGAGCGTCATCATCAACCCGATGATGACCCCCAGCTTCATCGGCAGCGGCGGGCCGGAGGGCGCCTTTACCGAGGAACTGCTGGTCCGCGACGCGCGGCTGGGCGACAGCCTGCTGCCGATCCCCGACGGCATCCCCTATGATGTCGCCGCCATGTGCGAGCCGTTGTCGGTGGCGATGCATGGCGTCAACCGGGCGCAGGCCAGGGCGGGCGACAAGGTGGTCATCTTCGGCTGCGGCCCGATTGGCCTTGGCATGGTGCTCTGGGCGATCGACCGGGGTTGCCAGGATGTGATCGCGCTCGACCTGGCCGAGGAACGGCTGGAGCGCGCCCGCGCGCTCGGCGCCCACACGATCAATCCGGCGAAGGAAGATGTGATCGCCCGGATCAAGGCGATCCATGGCACCACCACCGTGTTCGGCCGCGAAAAGGCGCAGACCGACGCCTATATCGACGCGGCCGGCGCGCCCTCCATCCTGTCCGACGTGATCGCCATGGCCAAGACCCATGCCCGCCATGTCATCACCGCCGCCTATATGAAGCCGATCGAACTGCCCGCAGGCCCGATGCTGACGACGGAAATGACGATCACCACGGCGGTCGGCTATCCGACCGAAATGCCCGACGTGATCGCCGCCATGCCGCGCCTCAAGGACAAGATCGCGGCGCTGATCAGCCACAAGCTGCCCTTCGCGCAGGTGATCGAGGGGCTGGAGATCGCCGCCCGCCCGCAATCCGCCAAGGTCATGATCGAGTTCGAGGGAGCCGACGCATGAGCACGCCATCAGCCGAGAAACCGCAAACGCCGCCCCAAACTCCGCTCGGCGCGCTTGTCATGGCCGGGCAAGGCCAGACCGAGGCGGAAGCGATCACCGAGACCATCTTCATGGTGAAGGATATTTCCAACGCCTATCTGGTGACGACGGCGGATGGCGACCTGCTGGTCAATACCGGCTTTCTGGGCAATGGCGCGCGCAACAAGGGGCTGTTCGCGCCCCACCGCACCGGCGCGCTGAAGCGCATCATCGTCACCCAGGCGCATCCCGACCATTATGGCGCCCTGCCCGACCAGCAGGAGCCGGGCACGGAGGTGATCACGGGTGTCAATTTCGTTGACACCGAAGACTATTTCGACCGGCTCGGCCCTTTCCTCGGCATCCGATCGGGCAAGCTCTGGGCATCGATGACCCGGCGCGACGGTCCGCCGCCCAAGCCGCCGCGCATCATCCCCGACCGGACGGTGGAGACCGTCCATGCCTTCGAACAGGGCGGCCGCAAGTTCGAGGTGGTGAAGACACCGGGCGGCGAGACGCTCTGCTCGGTGTTCGTCTGGATGCCCGAGGAAAAGATCATCTTCACCGGCAATCTGTTCGGCCCGGTGTGGCGCTCCATGCCCAATCTGGTGACGATGCGCGGCGACCGCCCCCGGCTGGTGCGCGCCTATCTCCAGTCGCTGGAGCATGTCCGGTCGCTGGAGCCCGAACTGGTGATCACCGGCCATGGCGATCCGATCCGCGGCGCGGCAACGATCCGTGCCGATCTCGACCGGATGCACGCCGCCGTTTCCTATATCGAGCGCGAGACGATCGCCGGCATGAATGCCGGCCGCCATGTCCAGGATCTGATGCGCGAGATCGTCCTGCCCGAGGATATCCGGATCGGCGAATTTCATGGCAAGACCAGCTGGGTCGTCCGCGCCATCTGGGAGGAAAATGCCGGCTGGTTCCATTATGAGGATGGCACCACCGCCCTCTACGGCGTGCCGCGCCCGACCGTCTATCCCGACCTGGTCGAACTGGCCGGCGGCGCCGGGGCGCTCGCCGCCCGCGCCCATGTCCATACCGCGGCGGGGCGTCCGCTCGAAGCGCTGCACCTGCTTGACATCGCGCTGGGCGTCGCGCCCGACCATGAGGCCGCGCTGACCGTCAAGAAAGCCGCGCTCGAACAATTGCTCGCCCGCAGCGGCGGCACCAACCTGTCCGAAACCATGTGGCTGAAGGCGGAAATCGCCGACGCCGAAAAGCGGCTCCCGGCCGCCTGACCCCCATTTCAGGAAGCACGATCATGGCACGCAGTCTTACCCATTTGGAGCGCCTTGAGGCGGAGAGCATACATATATTGCGGGAGGTGGTGTCGGAGGCGGAGCGGCCTGTGATGCTGTACTCGGTGGGCAAGGACAGCGCGGTGATGCTGCATCTGGCCAAGAAGGCCTTCTATCCCTCGCCGCCGCCCTTCCCGCTGCTCCATGTCGACACCACCTGGAAGTTCCGCGCGATGTACGACCTGCGCGACAAGGCGGCGCGCGACGCGGGGATGGAACTGCTGGTCCATCATAATCCCGAGGCCCAGGCGCGCGGTATCAACCCGTTCGACCATGGCGCCCTCCACACCGACATGTGGAAGACGGAAGGGCTGAAGCAGGCGCTCGACAAGTTCGGCTTCGACGCGGCATTCGGCGGCGCGCGCCGCGACGAGGAGAAGAGCCGCGCCAAGGAGCGCATCTTCTCCTTCCGCACCGCGTCGCACGGCTGGGATCCCAAGAACCAGCGGCCGGAACTCTGGAACCTCTATAATGCCCGCAAGGCCAAGGGCGAGAGCATCCGCGTCTTCCCCATCTCCAACTGGACCGAGCTCGACATCTGGCAATATATCCAGCTGGAAGGCATCGAGATCGTGCCGCTCTATTTCGCCGCCCCCCGCCCCACCGTCGAGCGCGACGGCATGCTGCTGATGGTCGATGATGAGCGCTTCCCGCTTGAACCGGGCGAAGTGCCGGTCGAACGCTCGATCCGCTTCCGCACGCTCGGCTGCTATCCGCTCACCGGCGCGGTCGAGAGCGAGGCCTCGACCCTGTCGGAGGTGATCCAGGAGATGCTGCTCACCACCACATCCGAGCGCCAGGGACGCGCCATCGACAAGGATGCCGGCGGCGCCGGCATGGAGAAGAAGAAGCAGGAAGGGTATTTCTGATGTCCGACGTGATCACACAGGACCCCGTATACCAGACCGATGCGCTGATCGCGCAGGACATCGACGCCTATCTCGACGTCCATCAGCACAAGACCATGCTGCGCTTCATCACCTGTGGTTCGGTGGATGACGGCAAGTCCACCCTGATCGGACGGCTGCTCTATGATTCGAAGATGATCTTCGAGGATCAGCTTGAGGCGCTGCAGGCCGATAGCAAGCGCGTCGGCACCCAGGGCGGCGAGATCGACTTCGCCCTGCTGGTCGATGGTCTCGCCGCCGAGCGCGAACAGGGCATCACCATCGACGTCGCCTATCGCTTCTTCGCTACCGAGAAGCGCAAGTTCATCGTCGCCGATACGCCCGGCCATGAACAATATACCCGCAACATGGTCACCGGTGCCTCCACCGCCGACCTGGCCGTCATCCTGATCGACGCGCGCAAGGGCATCCTCACCCAGACGCGGCGCCACAGCTATCTCGCCCACCTGATCGGCATCCGCAACATCGTGCTGGCCGTCAACAAGATGGATTTGGTCGGCTATGACCAGGCCGTGTTCGACAAGATCGTCGCCGACTATGCCGCGTTCGCGCAATCGATCGGCATCAGCGCCTTCACGCCGATCCCCATCTCCGGCTTCAAGGGCGACAATATCACCGCCCGGTCCGACAACACCCCCTGGTATCAGGGGCCGACCCTGATGGCGCATCTCGAAAGCGTCGAGGTCGATGCCACCACTGCGGCGGCCAAGCCCTTCCGCATGCCGGTCCAGTGGGTCAATCGCCCGAACCTCGACTTTCGCGGCTTTGCCGGGCTGATCGCCAGCGGATCGGTCAAGCCGGGTGACGCCGTGCGCGTGCTGCCCTCGGGCAAGACATCGACGATCAATCGCATCGTTACCCTTGATGGCGACCTCGACGAAGCGATCGCCGGCCAGTCGGTCACGCTCTGCTTTGCCGACGAGATCGACTGTTCGCGCGGCGACGTCATCGCGGTCGCCGACAATCCGCCGGAGGTCTCCAGCCAGTTCGAGGCGACCATCGTGTGGATGGATGACGAGGCGATGCTGCCGGGCCGGCCCTATTGGCTCAAGATCGGCACGCAGAGCGTCTCGGCCACCGTCCAGGCGCCCAAATATGTCGTCAACGTCAACACGATGGAGCATCTGGCGGCCAAGACGCTGGACTTGAATGCCATTGGCGTTGCCGAACTGGCGACCGACAAGCCGATCACGTTCGAGCCCTATGCCGACAACCGGACCTTGGGCGGCTTCATTCTGATCGACAAGATGAGCAACCGCACCGTGGCGGCGGGCATGCTCCACTTCTCGCTGCGCCGGGCCCAGAATGTCCATTGGCAGGCGACCGACATCGGCCGCGAGGCCCATGCCGCGCTCAAGAACCAGCTGCCCCGCATCCTCTGGTTCACCGGCCTCTCCGGCTCGGGCAAGTCGACCATCGCCAATGAGGTGGAAAAGCGGCTCGCGCTGATGAACCGCCACACCTTCCTCTTGGACGGCGACAATATCCGCCATGGCCTCAACAAGGATCTGGGCTTTACCGAGGCGGACCGGATCGAGAATATCCGCCGGGTCGGCGAGGTTGCCAAGCTGATGGCCGACGCGGGCCTGATCGTGCTGACCGCCTTCATCTCCCCCTTCCGCGCCGAGCGCGAGATGGTGCGCGAGATGCTGCCGGACGGCGAGTTCATCGAGATCTTCGTCGACACGCCGCTTGAGGTTGCCGAGGCGCGCGACGTCAAGGGTCTCTACAAGAAGGCCCGTTCGGGTGCCCTCAAGAACTTCACCGGCATCGACAGCCCCTATGAGGCGCCCACCAGCCCCGAAATCCGGGTCAACACTGTCGAGATGACGCCGGAGGAAGCCGCCGAGCATATCATCCGCAAGATCATGCCGCTCAAATGAGCAACGTCATGACAGACGCGGACCTCGCCGCCCATCTCGCCGAGACCGCCGGCCGCCTGTTGCTGGAGGTCCGCGCCTCGGGCCTGTTCAGCGCCCAGGCGCTCGGCAAGGCCGGCGACCAGACCGCCAACCAGTTCCTCGTCCATGCGCTCAAGGAACAGCGGGCCGAGGATGGGTTGCTCTCCGAGGAGATGGCCTGTGACGGGGCGCGGCTCCAGCATAGCCGGGTGTGGATCGTCGATCCGGTCGACGGCACCCGCGAATATGGCGAGGCGCGTGCCGACTGGGCCGTCCATGTCGGCCTCGCCATCGACGGCGTGCCGACCATCGGCGCGGTCGCGCTGCCCGGCCATGACGACGGCATCGTCCTGCGCACCGACCAGCCGCGTGTCGTGCCGCCCGCGCCCGAGAAGCTCCGCATGGTCGTCTCCCGCACCCGACCCGCACCCCAGGCGGTCGCGGTGGCAGAGGCGCTCGGCGCCGAACTGGTGCCCATGGGATCGGCCGGCGCCAAGGCCATGGCGGTCATCCTGGGCCAGGCCGACATCTATCTCCACGCCGGCGGCCAATATGAATGGGACAGCTGCGCACCCGCCGCCGTCGCTCTCGCCCACGGCCTCCATGCCTCCCGCATCGATGGATCGCCGCTCATCTACAACCAAGAAGACACATACATGCCTGACCTTCTCATCTGCAGGCATGAGCATGCCGACATGGTGCTGGAGGCCTTGGCCGAGATCGCGGCGCAGGCCGCCTGAAGAACAGAAGGGAAGAGGATCATGACCACCGCCACCATCGGCCTCGACGCCGACGCCCTGGTCGCCGCCGCGCGCGAACAGACCGGCCTTTCCGACCTGGGCGACGACGCCATATTGGAAGGGCTGGACGTGCTGGTCGATGCAATCAATCGCGAGGCCAACCTCACCGAAGCCGCGCAGGGCCGCTGGGCGCAGCAGCTGACCGCGACGCTCGCCAACCGCTTGCAGGTCGAGGACTGGCTCGCCCGCCATCCAGACCTGCTCGACGCCCCGATCGAGAAGCCGATGTTCGTCTTCGGCCTGCCACGCACCGGCACGACACTGACCATCAACCTCTTGAACGCCGATCCGGCCCGCCGGTCCTTCCTGCGCTGGGAGGCGTTCAATTCGGCGCCACCCGCCGCCGCCGGCACGCTCAGCAGCGATCCGCGCTATGTCGCGGAACAGGCGCGGCTCGACATGTCGCTCAAATATGCGCCGCATATCTCGGCCATCCATCATGAGGATGCCGACAGCCCGACCGAGTGCCAGTTCGCCATGGCACCGTCCTTCTGCGCCCAATATTATGACTCGGTCCTGCACATCCCGAGCTATCAGAAATGGCTGTTCGCCACGAGCTACCTGCCCGCCTTCCGCTATCACAAGCGGCTGCTGCAATTGCTGCAGGCGGAAAATGGCGGCCGCTGGACGCTGAAGAATCCCTGGCATCCGCTGTTCCTGGACGACCTCACCACCGTCTATCCCGATGCCCAGCTGGTCATGACCCATCGCGATCCGGCCGATGTCGTCGGCTCGGCCTGCTCCCTCGTCTATCAGGTGCGCAAGATGTTCAGCGCCGATGTCGACCCGGTCGAGGTCGGCCGCTCGCAGCTGCGCACCTTCGACCTGATGATCGAGCGGATGCTGGCCTATCGCGAAAAACATGGCCAGGATGCGATCCACGACATCCAGTATGACGACCAGCTGCGCGACCCGATCGGCGAGATGCGCAAGCTCTATGCCCGGTTCGACGAGCCGTTCACGGCGGAAGCGGAAGCCGGCATGACCGCGATGCTGGCGGCCAATCCACAGGGCAAGCATGGCAAGCACAGCTATGACCTGGCCGATTATGGCCTCGATCGGGCGCAGATCCACGCCCATTTCAAGGCCTATACCGACCGCTTCTCGATCCCCGTGAAGGCCTGATCCGATGACGCAGGCCCATCATGACCTGGCCCGCCGCTTCTTCGCCGCCCTGTCGGCGGCGGCACTGCCGGACGAATTGCTGACCGAGGACATGACCGCCTGGACGACGACGTCGGGCGTCGATGCGCCGCGCGCTGCCTATCAGCGCGGCGTGGCGATGCTGGGGTCGCTGTTCCAGGGCGGGCTGAGCTTCACCGTCGATTCATTGACGGCGCAAGAGGACCGGGTCGCGGCCGAAGTGCGGTCGGCGGGCACGCTGGTGAATGGCGAGCCCTTCGCCAATCGCTATGTCTTCCTGCTGCGTATTCGCGACGGGCGGATCGCTTCGGTCGCCGAGCATTTCAACCCGGCGCCGGTGGAAGCCCAGATCAAGCCACTGATCCAGGCGATGATGGCGGCGAAACAGAGCTGAGCGATCAGCCCTGTTTTGCACCCTCGCTGGCCATCGCAAAACTATAGCGCAGATGGTCGAGATGGCCGGTCGGCACCGGCGGGAAGAGCAGCGCGTCCTGCGTGTCGCGGATCGCCTCCAGCCGATCGGCGATCTGCTCGATCGTCCAGTCGGGCTGGAACACGCCGACCGTTTCCATCGTGTAGGCACGGGCGACACGCCCGGCCATGGCGATCAGCATCTCGCCGCTGACCGCGCAATCCTGATGCGCAAGATAGCCGACGGCCGGCGCGACCAGTTCCGGATCCATCGGCGGATAGGCGCTGGTATCGAGACCCTCGGCCATGCGGGTGACGGCGCCGGGCAGGATGATGTTGCTCTTCACGCCATGAGCCGCGCCTTCGATCGCGGCGACGTTGGACAGGCCGATCATCCCGGCCTTGGCGACGCTGTAATTGACCACGCCGGCATTGCCATAAAGGCCGTTGATCGATCCGGTGAGGACGATGCGGCCATAGTTCGCCGCGCACATATGCGGGAAGGCGGCGCGCACGACATGGAAGGCGCCGCGCAGATGAACGTCGAGCACCGTCTCGAAATCATCATAGCTGAGTTCCGCCAGGCCGCCGCGCCGGACGATGCCGGCATTGTGGATAAGGATGTCGATGCTGCCGAAATGGTCGCGGGCAAGGTCGATCATCGCCTGCCCGCCTTCGGGCGTGGCGACGCTGTCGGTCGAGGCGATCGCCTGGCCCCCGGCGGCGCGGATTTCGTCCACCACCGACTGGGCCGGGCCAGCGTCGGTCCCCTCACCCTGCATGCTGACGCCGGGATCATTGACCACGACCTTCGCGCCGCGCGCCGCCAGCAGCAGCGCATAAGCCCGGCCAAGGCCACGCCCGGCGCCGGTGATCAGGGCGACACGGTCGTCAAATCGCAGCATGATAGTCTCTCTCCCGGATGATGATTGGCGGGGAGCTTAGCGGCGGCAGTCCCGTCGCCCCAAGCGTGCCGCCAAATGATCGCTCAGGCGACGATCCCGGCGTCGCGCAGCCGGGCGATGGTCTGCGCATCCATCCCCAGAAGCTCTGCCAGCACCGCGTCGCTATGCTCGCCCAGCACCGGCGGCGCGCTCGGCACCGGCTGCTCGGCGCCGGGAAAGCGGAAGGGGCGGTTGACGATCGGGATCGTGCCCAGCGTCCTGTGCTCGGTCTCCACCACCATGTTGCGGGCCAGCGTCTGCGGCTGGGCCAGCGCCTCGCTGATGGTCAGGATCGGCGCATGGGGCACCTGATGCGCGGCGAACAGCTCGGCGAGATCGGCCACGCTACGGGTCTGGGTCACCGCCGACAGCAGGGCGTTCACCTCCGCCCGCCGTTCGCGCCGCTTGTCGAGCCTGTCGTAGCGCGGATCGTCGGCCAGCGCGTCCAGCCCCAGCGCAGCGCAGATCTTGCCCCAGAAATGATTGGTGAGGCAGGCGATGACAATCGATCCGTCGCTCGCCGGAAAGACGCCATAGGGGACGAGATTGGGATGCTGCGATCCCTGCGGCACCGGATCCTGCCCGGTGAAGAAGCTGAGTTGCGCCAGATAGCCGAGCAGGCCGATCATCCCGTCCATCAGGCTGATGTCGATCAGCCGGCCGCGCCCGGTGGCATGGCGCTCATGCAGGGCGGCGAGGATCGCGATCGGCCCGTTGATGCCGCCAACCAGATCGCCCAGCGGAATGCCGAGCTTGGTCGGCAGCCCGCCCGGTTCGCCATTGACGCTGAGCGCGCCGGACATGGCCTGCAACACGATGTCGAAGGACGGCCGATCCTTGAGCGGCCCGGTCATGCCGAAACCGGAAATGGCGCAATAGATGAGGCCGGGGTTCAGCGCCGACAGCGCCTCATAGCCAAGGCCCAGCCGGTCCATCACGCCGGGCCGGTAATTTTCGATGAGGATGTCGGACTTGGCCGCCAGATCGCGGGCGATCGCCAGCCCCTCGGGGGCTTTCAAGTCGAGCACGATGCTCTTCTTGCCGCGATTGACGCTGAGGAAATAATGGCTCTCGCCTTCACGCAGCGGCGGAAAGCTGCGGGTATCATCGCCGCTGCCCGGCGGCTCCACCTTGATCACCTCCGCGCCCAGATCCGCGAGCGCCAGTGCAGCCGAGGGGCCGGCCAGGACGCGGGTGAAATCCAGCACCCGCACCCCGGCCAGTGGCCCTCCCCATATATTCTTGTGGTGGCTGTCCATCATGCATCTTTCGGTAGGCCGTTCCGTCCCAAATCCTCCCCAGGGGGAAGGAACGGCCCGCCGCGCCCGGATCAGGCCGGGCGGCTGGGCAGTTCGGCAATCGAGGTGCCGAAGGCCGAGACTTCGCCGCGATGGGTTTCCGCGCGCTGCTGGATCTCGACATATTTCTTGCCGTTCTCCTCGAACTTGCGGATCACGCTGCCGTCGATGAAGATCACGTCGCCATCGGGATTGTGGCGGCGGATCTGGCACTTGCTCTTGTGCAGGAAGCCGTCGTCGCCGATCCAGTTGGTGACCTGATGGGTCAGCCAGCTGCAGCGTTCGGGACCATAGTCATAGGCGCCCGGCGCGCCGACTTCGAGCGCGAACGCCTCGTCCCAATGGACGCGTTCCGGGCAGTCGGGCACGTTGAAGCGGTTCTTGATGCCGGTGCCGGGATGCTTCTGCTGCATCTTCCACGCCAGCTTGTTGGCGCGGATATAGAGGCCGCCCCAGCCCTGCGCGTAGCAGATGAAGCCGGTGACGGTCATCGGCCCCTTCATCATGCGCGGCAGCTCGTCGCCGACCTGCACATCTTCCCAATAACGGGGCGTGGCGCCGCGAATTTCTTCCTTCTCGTACAGCTTGTACATTTCGGCGAGCTGTTCGTCGGTGAAGGGCTCCACCCGGCCACGGGCTTCGGTGTACTTCGTCCCGCGCTCACGCGCTTCGTCGCGGTCGGTGCGGAACACCCAGCTGTCGCCTTCGGCGACCTTGTCGCCCGACTGGTTGAAGAAATCGACATGGTAGATCTGCTGGAAGCTGCGGCCGGCAAACTTGGTCTGATGCTCGACCAGATCCTTCAAATAGGCCTCGGTGCGGATGGTGTCGTTGCGCAACACCGGCTTGTGCCAGGTCCAGTCGGCGCCCGCCCACATCGCATGGACGCCCGACAGGCCACCGCAATAGCCCGAGATGATACGGCTGGTGGTGAACAGGAAGCTCGGCAGCGCGACCAGCGAACCATGTTTGGTCTTTTCGGCATAGGCCGGATCGCACCACAGCGGATTATCGTCACCGATACCATGGGCATAGTGGCGGATCGCGTCGCGCGTGGCTTCGTAGTTCCACGGTTCGACCGTATTCTCGATCTTGACGCCGATGCGCTTGCGCAGGTCGTCCAGCCCCTCCTCGGTGATCTTGGGGAATTTGTTCACGGGCGCTTCGGCCAATGTTGCCATCTCTCTTCTCCTGACTTCAGTTGGCGAGTTCGACCGCCTTGGCGGCCTCACGATCTCTCAATATCTTGCGGTGGACCTTGCCGGCCGGCGTCTTGGGCAGGTCGGTCACGAATTCGACGATGCGGGGAAATTCATGCTGGGCGAGCTTTTCGCGGGTGAAGTCCTGCAATTCGCGGACCAGCGCGTCGCTGCCGTCGCGATTGAGGATGATGAAGGCCTTCACCACCTGGCCGCGCTTGTCATCGGGCACGCCGATCACCGCGCATTCCAGCACCGCCTCATGCTTGAGCAGCGTATTCTCGATCTCGACCGCGCTCATCGTCCAGCCGGCCGAGATGATGACGTCGTCGGCGCGGCCGCAATGGTAGAAATAGCCGTCGGCGTCGATCTTCGCCCGGTCTTTGGTGGTTTCCCACCGGTCGCGGCGCCACAGCATCAGCTCGCCAATCTCGCCGGGGTCGCAGGCGCTGCCGTCGGGGCGCTGCACTTCCAGTCTCTGGCCCGGCACCGCCTTGCCCAGCGAACCCGGCTTCACAATGAAATCCTGCGCGCCGGGATAATTGACCAGCACCACGCCAATCTCGGTCGTGCCGTACATGGAACAGGCCGGCACCTTGAAATGGGCGTCGATGAACTCCAGCGTCGCCGGGTCGATCGGCTCGCCGGTGTAGGACAGCTTGTCGAAATGGAAAGCGAAGTCGGCGGCCCGGCCGCTATTCTTCATCATGCGATAATGGGTCGCGGCGGCCGACATGTTGGTGATGTCATAAGCGTCCAGCGCCTGCATCAGCCGCACCGGATCGAACCGACCGGCAAAGGTGCCCGTTGTCACGCCCAGCCCCAGCGGCGCCAGCGTGCCATGCCACAGACCATGGCCCCAGGCCGGCGAGGAGGGGCAGAAAAACTCGTCGCCCGGCCGGATGCCGGTGCCGTAGAGGGCGGCGAACATCAACGTCACCAGCGCGCGGTGGCTGTGCTTGACCGCCTCCGGCAGTTCGCGCGTGGTGCCCGACGTATATTGGAAGACGGCCAGGTCATTGGCCTTGGTCTTCGGGCTGTAAGTCGCCGGGAAGCGGGCAAGGTCGGCGAGCAATGCGTCGTCAGCGACGATCACGCGCGGGCCGTCCATGCTGCGCGCCAGCTCCGCCTTTTCGGCATTGGTGATGAGGATGGTCGGCTTGCAGTCATCGACCCGCAGCCGCAATGCATCCGGGCCGAACAGGGTGAAGAGCGGTACCGAGATCGCGCCGGTCTGCATCGCCCCGAACAGGCAGACATAGAAGGGCAGCGAAGGCTCCAGCATGAAGGCGATGCGTTCGCCCGGCTGAATACCCTCGGCATCGAGCCAATGGGCAAAGCGCGCAGCCCCCGCCGCGATCGCGTCGAAGCTCAATATCTCGTCCCGGCCATCTGCATGGGCGATGCGCACGGCGGCACGGCCCGATCCGTCGGCATGGCGGGTGATGCATTCATGGGCGATGTTGAGGTCTTCGCGGTCGCCGTCGAACAGATCCCACAGCGCCGCTGAGGTCGCATGTGCCTGTGCATCGGCATAGCTGCGATAGTCGGTTAGCTTCGCCATCATCCCATCCCATCGGTCCGGTATTCAACCGGGCGAACGGGTCGGAAGCCCGTCGCTGCTTGCCACAAGCGATGTCACAGCGACTCATTTGTTGTAAATAGTGAATTATGTTCTATATTTCGAATGACAGCCCATCGGCGTCGCGATAGGATGATGCCATGACCGACAGCCGCACGACGCCCCGCCCGCCCTCCACCGTCCGCAAGGTCGCCAAGGCCGTGCAGGAGAGCAAGGCGCCCGCCATCGCCCGCGCCGCCGCGATCCTGCGCCTGCTGGGCAAGAGCGACCGGTCGCTCGGCGTGCAGGCGATCGCCAAGGAACTGGGGCTGGTGCCCAGCACCTGCCTCTATGTGCTGCGCGCGCTGGTGGAGGAGGAACTGGTCGCCTTCGATCCCGATACCAAACGCTATGCGCTGCAGGCCGGCGTGCTGACGCTGGCGCGCAACTGGCTGCGCCGCGACGCCTTCAATGACCTTGCCCAGCCGGTGCTCGACCGGCTGGCCCAACGCTTCGGCCTCACCATGCTGGGGGTGCAGGCGGTGGGCCTCGATCATATGATTGTCGTCGCCATGGCGCAGTCAGGCAGCGGCTTTCAATTGAGCGCCCAGGTTGGCAGCCGCTTTCCCGCTCTCATCAGCGCCACCGGCCGCTGCATCGCCGCCTTTGGCGATTATGGCGAGAAGGAACTGAAGGCGCGGTTCGACACGCTGCGCTGGGATGATCCGCCGCCCTTCGCCGACTGGATGGAACAATTGCGCCAGACCCGCGCGCAGGGCTTCGCGGTGGACGAGGGGCAATATATTGCCGGCGTCACCGTCGTTTCGGCGCCGGTGTGGAAAGGCGCGGGCCGCCCGGTCCATGCGCTGGTCGCGATCGGCATCGGCGCCGCGCTGCAGCGCGAGGGGCTGGGCGCATTGCAACAGGCGCTGGTCGAGGCGGCGGACGCGCTCAGCGAGCAGCTCAGCGGCGACCGTCCCTTACCGGCGGCGTAGCGCCAGCACGCTCCCTTCGGCGTCGCCCGACACATAGAGCGTGCCGTCCGGTCCCGCCGTCACATCGGCGAAATTGATCATCGGCCCGGCCATGTCGCCGATCGGGCCCAGGAATTTGGGCGTTATGCCGGCGGGCGCGCCGACCGGCAGGGCGCTGGCGATCGTCGCACGCGCGCCGCCCGACAGGTCGGTGGCGATCAATGTCTTGGTCCGCGTATCGACGACGAACAATTGCCCGCCGTCAATCGCCAGCCCTTCCGGCCGGCTGAGCCCGTCGATGATCGTCTCGCTGCGACCGCCCGCGATGCGCAGCACGCGCCCCGCCCCGGCCTCGGCGACATAGGCTGTCCCGTCCGGCGCCAGCGCCACGCCCATCGGCTTGTCGAGTCCGGTCGCGAGTTCGCCGACCGCGCCATTCTCGATCGAGAGCAGCCGGCCGGTGCCATATTCGGCAACCACCACCGCGCCGCCCGGCGCGACCGCCACACCCATCAACTGGTCGAGGCCGGAGGCGAGGAAATCGCTTTCCCCCTGCCCCGGCCGATAGCGCGCCACCGCGCCAAGGCCGGTGCTGATGATCCACTCCCCCGCCTGCGCGCCCGCAGCGACACCGCGCATATAGCCGGGGCAGCCGGGGTAGAAGATCATGCCGGCCAGGGTCAGCGCCTCGCCGGACCGCAGCGTATATCCGAAGGTGCCGTCAGCAACGAACAACGCGCCATCTGCAGCCATGGCGAGGCCCAGCGGCCATTGCAGCGCGCGCGGCACCACCGATCGCACCTTGCCATCGCCCAGCAATTCGGTGATCTCGCCCGGAATGCTCGACACGAAGATGCGGTCGCCGATGAAGCTGACATTGTCGAGGCCGGGGCCAAGATCGGCCAGCACCTCGCGCGTGCCGCTCACCAGGTCGAGCCGCAGCACCTGCCCGCTGGCCACCTGGGTCGTGACGATCCGCCCCTTGCTGTCGAACTTCACCGAATCCGGCACGCCCAGATCGCCGGCCACCACTTCGGGCGCACCGCCATTCAGGTCCACCCGCCAAATCTCGTTGGCGCCCATCACCGGGAAATAGAGCTTGCCGTCCGGCCCGACCTGAAAGGCGTTGGCCATCGGTATATTGTCGAGGATGATGCGCGGTTCGCCGCCATCCAGGTCCAGTTCCATGATCCGCGCGCCGATCCGGCATTCGCCCGCGATCAGCCGGCCCTGATGCCAGGTGATCGGGTTGGCGACCGGAATGTCGCCGCGCACCACCCGCACGTCGCCCGATGGCGTGCGCATCGCGACCCGGCCCTCGGTAATCTCGGTCAGATAGAGGTTGCCGGCATCGTCGAACACCAGATCGTCGGGGGCGACGATGGCGCCGCCCATCGCGCTGATCGTCTCGATCGCGCCGCTGTCGACATCGATCGCGCTGACCTGGCTGCCACCAACCTGCGCGACATAGAGACGCCCGTCCGGTCCGGTGGCCAGACCATTGGCGCCGTGCAGGCGACTGGGCGGGGTCAGCCGCGCGAGGGTCCAGCCCTCGGCAGCGATAGCAGCACTGGCGGCGCCATAACGCCCGGACTGGACCGCCATCTCAGGCGTAGCCCAGCAGCGACTTCACTTCGAGATATTCGAGGAAGCCATGCTCGCCCCATTCGCGGCCATTGCCGCTGCGCTTGTAGCCGCCAAAGGGGGCATGGAAATCGAACCCGCCATTGATGCTGATCCAGCCGGTGCGCATCCGTCGGGCGACGGCACGGCACTGGTCGACATCGGTGCCGCTGACATAGCCGGCAAGGCCGAAATTGCTGTCATTGGCGATATCGACCGCATGATCGATATCCTCATAGCCGATGATCACCAGCACTGGGCCGAATATCTCCTCGCGCGCGATCACCATGTCATTGGTGCCGACGAACACGGTCGGCTTCACGAACCAGCCCTTGTCGATCCCGTCCGGGCGACCGGCGCCACCGGCGATCAGGGTCGCGCCCTCGTCCAGGCCCTTGCGGATATAGTCCTGGATGATGTTGTACTGGCTCTTCGACACGACTGGACCCATGGCGACATTGCCGGTCGGATCACCGACCGTCACCGCGTCCGCCGCCGCCTTGGCTGCGGCCACCACTTCATCCATGCGCGCTGCCGGCACCAGCAGGCGCGATCCGGCGCTGCAGGTCTGGCCCGAATTGCCCATCATGCCGCCGGTCGCGCCCGCGACATTGGCGGCCAGCGCGTCATCGTCCAGCACGATGAAGGCGCTCTTGCCGCCCAGTTCCAGGCCGACCCGCTTGATCGTGGTCGCGGCATCCTTCTGGATCTGGACACCGACCGGCTCCGACCCGGTGAAGGACACCATGTCGACATCCTCATGGGTGGACAGCGCGGTGCCGATCACGCTGCCACTGCCCTGCACCATGTTGAACACGCCCGCCGGCACGCCCGCCGTATCGAGGATTTCAGCCAGGATCTGGGCCGAGAAGGGCGCGAGTTGTGGCGGCTTCAGGATCATGGTGCAGCCAGTGGCCAGCGCCGGGAAAATCTTCACGCAGGTCTGGTTCATCGGCCAGTTCCACGGCGTGATGAGGGCGCAGACGCCGATCGGCTCGCGCGCGATCATCGTCGCGCCATGCGGCTCGTCGAACTTGAACTCGCGCAGCACCTCGATCGCGGTCTGCAGATGGCCGGCCCCCAAGTCGACATGGAAGCCATGGGCGAGCGAGGACGGCGCGCCCATCTCCTCGATGATCGCATCGCCCAGTTCGGTCTGGCGCCGCGCATATTCGGCCTGGATGGAGAGCAGCAGGTCGAGCCGCTGTTCGCGCGTGGTCTGCGACCAGCCGGCAAAGGCCTTGCGCGCTGCGGCGACCGCCTTGTTCACATCGGCCACGCCACCGAGCGAGATGGTACCGGCCACCGCCTCGGTCGCGGGGTTGATGACATCCGCGGTCTTCGGTTCGACCGGGGCGACCCATTGGCCGTCGATATAGAAGTTCCGATAGTCGCGCATGTCGATGTCCCATCCTCTCCAAAATCCTCCCCTGTTAAGGGGAGGTGGCTGACCAAAGGCCAGACGGAGGGGTGTGTCCGCCAGGGAGACACCCCTCCACCGCCTGCGGCGACCCCCCTCCCCTTATCCGGGGAGGAAGGGCATTTTACTGGGTGCCTTCGGCATACCAGGTGCGGAATTCGGCATATTTCGGCATTTCTTCCGAATTGGCCTTGGGATCGATCACGACATGGACGACGCCCGGCTTGCCGCTGGCATAGGCGCGCGCGATCGCCGGCTTGATGTCCTCCGCGCGGGTCACATATTCGCCGTGGCAGCCAAAGCCCTCGCCGATCTTGTCGAAGCGGACTTCCTTGCTCCAATGGGTGCCGGTTTCTTCCGTGCCCTGGCCGAAGGTGCGCTTGTAGACGCCCACTTCCAGGCCCCACTGATTATCCACGCCGACGACGCAGACCAGCGGCAGCTTGGTGCGCACCGCCACTTCCAGTTCGGCGATATGGAACATGAAGCTGCTGTCGGAAGTCAGCAACAGGCCCGGACGGCTGACGCCGGTGGCCGCCTTGTCCGCCAGCATCGCGCCGGTGGCATAGGGGATGCCGGTGCCGATATGGCCGAAATTCTGGTTCCAGATGACGTCGTTCGGCTTGCACTGCGAATAGGTCCACTGGAAGATCACGCCGGCGCCGCCGTCGCGGATCAGGATGCCGCCCTTGGGGAAGGCCTCGGTCGCTTCCACCGCCAGACGGGCGGGATGGATCGGCAGGTCGCCGGTGCCGTCGCTCTTGGTGCGCGATTCCGCCGCCAGCTCGTCCAGTTCCGCCTGACCGTCGCGCATGAAGGCTTCCAGCATCGGCGCAGGGGCGCGCGGCGTGTCCTTCAGCGCCTCTACCAGCTGCGGCACGACGCCGCGCAGGTCGCCGACCAGCGGCACGTCGATCGGGCGGTTGACGCCGATCGCGGCGGGATCCTGCTCGACATAGATCCACTTGCGGATCGCTTCATTCTTCATCCAGTAGCGCCATTTGCCGAAATGGACCGGCTCGCCCAGTTCGGTGCCCAGCGCCAGCACCAGATCCGATTCCGTGACTGCCTCGATCGACGCCTTGGAGAAGACATATTGGAAGGTGCGATCTTCCAGCCCCTTGATATAG
This sequence comes from Sphingobium yanoikuyae, assembly GCF_013001025.1. Lineage (NCBI taxonomy): Bacteria > Pseudomonadati > Pseudomonadota > Alphaproteobacteria > Sphingomonadales > Sphingobiaceae > Sphingobium > Sphingobium yanoikuyae. The sequence goes on from NZ_CP053021.1 coordinate 4,230,254, forward strand.
CTGGTGCCGCCCGAAGTCTGGATCACCGGGCAGTTCATCAGGTCCGCCAGTTCCTTCACCGCCGCGCCGGAGCGCGAGGTGTGGACGGCATGGCCGACCAGCAGGATCGGGTTCTTGGCCGCGCGGATCAGGTCGGCCGCTTCCTTGACCCGGTCGATGTCGGCGCCCTGGTTGACCAGGCGATAACGATCGGGCGCCAGTGGCGCGGGAAGGTCCAGTTCCTCCAGGATGATGTGGCTGGGATATTCGATATAGACCGGGCCGGGAGTGCCGCCCATTGCCTTGCGGATGCCCTCGCGCACGACCTCGTCGGTCTGGTCGGCATATTCGATCGAGGCAGCATATTTGACGCTATTCTCGAACAGGGGCATCTGCTTGACGAACTGGATGCGGCCGCGACGGACGCGCTGTTCGGTGACGCGGGCGCGCTGGCCCGACAGGAAGATGACCGGCGAATTTTCGACCAGCGCGCACTGGATGGCGGGCGCCATATTGGCGATGCCCGGCCCCAGCGTGCCGATCGCGACGGCGGGCTTGCCGGTGATGCGCGACGCGGCCTCGGCCATGAAGCCGGCAGCGGCCTCATGATGGGGCGCAACCACAGTCCAGCCGCGCCGTTCGGCCTCCAGGAACATGTGGACGAAATTCGGGTCGGGAATGCCGAACAGCGTGTTGATGCCTTCGGCCTCGAACAGGTCCAGCATCCGCTTGTAGACCGGCGTGCCCTTCTTGTCGGTGGCGTTCACGTTGACGGCGGGCTTGGGATCGTCATAGCTCATTTGAGTAACCTCGGTGCGCCCGTACCCATGTACGTGGCTAGGTTGCGGTGGAAATTGGTGATCTTGCGTTCCTGGTGGGGGTTGGGCAGCGGCCCGCGGAAACCGCGCGACTTCATGCCCTTCTGCACCCATTCCATGTTCGAGAAATCCTGGGCGAGGACGGCGCCCCAGCCCTCGGCGGTAGCCTCCGTCTCTTCCCATTCGGTGACCGGCACTTCGCCTTCGGGAAAGCGCTCGATCGCGTAGGATTCAAAGATGCACATGTCGGGATCGTCGCCATAGGGACGGGTGCGGTAGCACAGGGCGAAGGTGATCCCCTGCAGCACCGACATGTTGGGAAAGACGTGCCAGGCGAGGCCCGCCTCGGCCATCACCTCGGGCGGGATTTCCGGCCAGATGACGCCGCGCGCGGCATCGTCCGCCTTGGCGGATTTCAGCCAATGGGCGATGACGTCGCCCGCCGCCGTGCCCTCGGGCAGTTCGTCGACCAGCCGGCTCGCCGCATTGACCAAGGTCTCGGTCGAGGCGGCATAGTTCAGCGTCTCGTAATTTTCGCGGATCAGCTCATAGGTGGAGCGGCGCGGATCATCGCCCTTGCCGGCGCGGGTGACGCTGCTGCTCTGGCTCATCTGGAAAGCCGGGTCGCGCTGGTCGAAACCGCTCACCCCATGCAGGCCATAGGCCGCGCTGTATGCGTAATAATCGCCATAATCGAGCAGCTGGGTATGGGTGCCCGCGACATGATAAGGCTCCATGAAAGCCTCCAGCGCGGTCTTCCAATTGGCCGGATAGACCACCCATTTGCGCCATTTGTAGCGCATCTTGTCCATTTCGAAGTGGGACAGGATGCGGCCGGCATCGCCCAGGAAATCGATCAGCGGCTCGGCATTGAGGTCCATATGGATCCAGATCCAGCCACCCCATATATCGATCTTGACGTCCGACAGGCGGGTGCATTCGGCATTGAGCGCGCCCTGCCAGTCCTGCGGGTCGAGGATGTAGGTGTTGTTACCCTCTGTATCGAAGGTCCAGCCATGGAAGCCGCAGACGAAGCTGCGCCGGTTCTTGCCACGCACCGAATGCACGTCCTTGGGCACATCGACCAGTTGGCGGCCGCGATGCGGGCATACATTGAAGAAGGCGCGCAACGTGTCGGGCGCGGTCCGCACGATGATGATCGACTCGTCGCAAATGTCGTAGGTCATCCAGTCGCCGACATCGGGCAGTTCCTCGACCCGCGCCGCCATCTGCCAGACATGGGGCCACAGCTTCTCCTTCTCCGCCAGGGCATAGTCCTTCGACAGGAATGCCTCGGTCGGGTAGGTCAGCGGCTTGGCCAGCGCCTCCACATCGATATTGTCGATCTTGCTCATGGCATCCTCCTGCAACGTCCGCGTTGCCCGATGGGTACGGCCCGCGAGTCCGCTCGCCGGGTCCGCAAGGACAATATTTTCAACCTGCCTATCGCAACTGGCGGGAGCGCCCCAAGGGAAGAGCGGCGACCGCTACGAACCATCCCCGGGGCGATCCGGCCCATGGCTCAGGACCGCAATTCCATGCCGTCGAGATCGCCCTTCGCGCGCCAGTCCTGCACCAGTTTCTGGAATGCGCCCCAGCCCGGCCCATAGCTGCGGAACAGCGCCCAGGGCGCCTTCACCTGGCCTTCATTGGTGAAATAGCTGGGGGTGCATTCCTGCTGGAAGGCGGTCATGTCGATTTCCATTTCCTCGAAATGGCGGACATAATCCTCCTGCCCCTGCAGGGTGGTCTCGACCACCTTGGCGCCCTTATCCATCACCGCATGGATGATATGGGCGATATGCTCCGCCTGGCGGCCGAACTGTTCGGTCACGCTGGCGTTGAGGCCGCCTTGGATATAGCCGATGAAGAACTGGTTGGGGAAACCATGGGTCATGGTGCCGTGCAGGGTGCGCGGGCCATTGGCCCAATGATCGTAGATGGACAGGCCATCGCGTCCCTCGACCGCATCGATGCCCCAGCGGCGCTTCAGCTCGCTCGTCACCTCGAAGCCGCTGGCGAAGATGATGCAGTCGACCTCATATTCGACGCCGCCCGACACGAAGCCCTTCTCGGTGATCTTCTCCAGCCCCTTGCTGTCGGCAACGTCGATCAGCGTGACATTGGGCCGGTTGAAGGTCGGGTAGAACTCATTGCTCGACAGCGGACGCTTGCAGAGGAAGCGATACCAGGGCTTCAGGGCCTCGGCCGTCGCCTTGTCATCGACCATCTCGTCGACGCGGGCGCGCAGCCGCTCCATCACGCGATAATCGACCACCTCGCGCTTGGCCATGAACTGCTCGATCGACATTTCCGGCCAGCCTTCGGCTTCCAGTTCGGCCGACAGGTTGCGGGCAATCTCGGTCCAGATGTCGCAGATGAGGTCCGGCTCGCCCGGCGCGAAGGATTCCATCGCGGCGCGGTGGAAATTGGCCTGGCGATCGGCCTGCCAGCCGGGCTGGAGCGATGCCGCCCAGTCGGCGTCGGTCGCCGGATTGGGCCGCTCGTCCACGGTCGATGGCGTGCGCTGGATGACATAGAGCTGCTTGGCATAGCGGCCGAGATAGGGCACCGCCTGGATCGCGGTCGCGCCGGTGCCGATGATGGCGACGCGCTTGTCGGCCAGTTTGTCGAGCACCGGATTGGCGTAGCTGCCGCCGCTATAATCATAGTCCCAGCGGGCAGTGTGGAAGATCTTGCCCTTGAAGCTGTTGATGCCGGCGATGCCGGGCAGCTTGGGCATGTTGAGCACGCCGCAGCCCATCACCACGAAGCGGGCCAGCAGTTCGTCGCCCCGGCTGGTGCCGACGCGCCAGCGCTGGATCGTCTCGTCCCATTTCAGCGAGGTGATGAGGGTGTGGAACAATGCCTTGTCGGCGAAACCGAAGCTTTCGGCGATCTGGCGGCAATAGGCCTGGATCTCCGCGCCGTCGGCGAATTTCTTCGACGGCATGAAGCCGGTTTCTTCCAGCAGCGGCAGATAGCAATAGGCGTCATTGTCGCACTGGATGCCGGGATAGCGATTCCAGTACCAGACGCCGCCGAAATCGCCGCCATGGTCGATATTGCGGAAATTGGTGACGCCTTGTTTGGTCAGGTGATAGCCGGCGAGCAGGCCGGCAAAGCCCGCGCCCAGCACCACGACATCCAGTTCCTCGACGATCGGGTCACGCGCGACGACCGGCATATGCGGGTCGACGTCATAGCTGTGCGTCGTGTCGTCGGTGGTCGGCTGATATTGGCCTTCCCGGTCGGCGCGCATCCGCTTGTCGCGCTCGGCGCGATATTTCTCGCGCAGGGTCGGGATATCGAATGTGTCAGCCGCAGGCGTCTGCGTCGGCTTGCAGGTCATGACCTCTCCTGGGGATCGCTGTTCTCGCCATTTTGTTAATCAACACATATGTTGACTTGCAATGGCGGAGCGGCGGGCCGGCGCTGTTAGCGCTGTGGCGATCCCTTGGCGGCCTTCTGGCCGCGGCGCTGCCCTGAAAATGGGCAGTCAGCGGGAGAGGTAGTCAGTCGTCAGCTAGCGCGCCGATCAGGCGGCGCGGGCCAGCTTTTCTTCCTTGGCGACCGGGAAGGTCACGACGTCGGCCGAAACCGGCTCGGCAGCGGGGGTCAGCGCGGCGATATAACGCTCGGCGGTGACGACGTCCCGGCGATAGGCGAAATAGAGCGAGATGAGCGAAAACATAAGAACCTCAGACAAGAATATTGCTGCGTCGCAGCATCGAGGTTCATCTGGTCCTCCCCGGCTTTTTTCGCAAATGCAAAGGCGCCAAGGCCAGTTGCACGAAACGCCATCGACCGGTTGCGCGCCTTGCAACGGCAACCGGTCGATCGCGATCAGACCCGGCCAGTGACCGGGATCAGCGCGCCGGTGATCGGCGCAGCGGCGGGCGACAGCAGGAAGGCGATCACCCCTCCCAACGCCTCGGGCGAGACCCAGCGGCTGGCATCCGCGTCGGGCATGTCGGCGCGGTTGGCCGGCGTGTCGATGATGCTGGGCAGCACCGCATTCACGCGCACGACCGCATCCTTCAGTTCTTCGGCCAGCGCCTCGGTCAGGCGCGCCACGCCGGCCTTGGACGCGGCATAGGCGCCCATGCCGGCCGCCGCCTTAACCGAGGCCGCCGCGCCGATATTGACGATCGCCCCGCCGCCATCGCGCAGCAGCGGCAACAGCGCGCGAGTCGCGATCAGCGCGGTGCGGACATTCATGCCATAGAGCCGGTCCCAGGTGGCGACCGAGCCATCCTCCACCGTCTCCCAGCTGAAGCCACCGGCGATATTGACCAGCCCGTCGAGCCCGCCCAGCGCTTCGCCGATCTTCGCCGCCGCGCCGGCCACCGCCTGCTCGTCGGACAGGTCAATGCCGCCCAGCGCCAGGTCGACGCCATCGGCCGGCACATCGCCCAGGTCGATACCCGCCACCGTCCAGCCGGCCGCGCGCAGCACCTGCACCGCCGCCCGGCCCAGCGCACCGGCCGCACCGGTTACCGCCACCACTCCCGCCATCATCATCCCCTTTCGATAGTCTGCGTCAGATCCCGGACATGCACAGATATTTGATCTCGACATAGTCCTCGATGCCATGGCGCGATCCTTCGCGGCCCATGCCCGATTCCTTGATGCCGCCGAACGGCGCGACCTCGGTCGAGATGAGGCCGGTATTGATGCCGACCATGCCGACCTCCAGTGCCTCGCCCACGCGCCAGGCGCGCGACAGGTCGCGGGTGTAGAAATAGCCCGACAGGCCGACTTCGGTGGCATTGGCCAGCGCGACCGCTTCCTCTTCCGTGTCGAACAGGAAGAGCGCGGCAAGCGGCCCGAACGTCTCCTCGTCGGCCAGCTTCATCTCCGGCGTGCAGCCGCTGATGATGGTCGGCTCGAAGAAGCTGTGGCCCAGTGCGTGGCGATGCCCACCGCTCACCAGCGTGCCGCCCTTGGCCAGCGCGTCGGCGACATGTTCCTCGACCTTCTCCACCGCCTTCTCATCAATCAGCGGCCCCTGGGTCACGCCCGCTTCCGTGCCCGGCCCGACCTTCAGCTTCGCGACGGCGGCCTTCAGCTTCTCGGCAAAGGCCGGCACGACGTCGCGCTGCACCAGGATGCGGTTGACGCAGACGCAGGTCTGGCCGCTGTTGCGATATTTGGACGCGATCGCGCCTTCGACGGCGGCATCCAGATCGGCATCGGCAAAGACGATGAAGGGCGCATTGCCGCCCAGCTCCATCGACAGCTTCTTCATCGTCGGCGCGCATTGCGCCATCAGCGTCTTGCCGACCTCGGTCGATCCGGTGAAGCTCAGCTTGCGCACCAGCGGGTTGCCGGTCAGTTCCGCGCCGATCACCCGCGACGATCCGGTGACGACGTTGAACACCCCCTTGGGCACGCCCGCCCGTTCGGCGAGCACGGCCAGCGCCAGCGCGGTCAGCGGCGTCTGGGTGGCGGGCTTCAAGACCATGGTGCAGCCTGCCGCCAGCGCCGGTGCCGCCTTGCGCGTGATCATCGCGGCGGGGAAATTCCACGGCGTGATCGCGGCGACCACGCCGACCGGCTGCTTGATGACGACGATCCGGCTGTCGGCGCGATGGCTGGGAATGATCTCGCCATAGATGCGTTTGGCCTCTTCCCCGAACCATTCGATGAAGCTGGCGGCATAGGCGATCTCGCCCTTGGCCTCGGTCAGCGCCTTGCCCTGTTCACGGGTCAGGATCATCGCCAGGTCATCCTGATGTTCGATCAGCAGTTCGAACCAGCGGCGCAATATGCGCGACCGCTCGCCTGCCGTCTTCGCCTTCCACTCTGGCAGTGCCGCCTCGGCCGCCTCGATCGCCGCGCGCGTCCCCGCCTCGTCGATCGCGGGAATGCCGGCCAGCCGCTCGTCCGTCGCCGGGTCGGTCACGTCGATGCTGGCGGTGCCGATCCACTGGCCGTCGACATAGCATTGTTCGCGCAGCAGGCTGGGGTCGGCAAGGGCTATGGTCATCGGATCACCTTCTTCGGCAGGATGTAGGGCAGCGGGCACAGGGCGCACCCGTCGCTGCGTCCAACGCAGCATGGCCCCATTTCGATGCGAAGGTGGGATGCGCGGCAGGCGGCGTCAACGTGGACAGAATGTCCCCGCCCAAGGATCGACCCCGCGATGCGCGCTATTGGGGAATATGCGGCGCCCGCCGGTTGGCCAGCGGTCGCTGATAGGAGGGATCGCTCTTGTCCCGTGCCGGCGCGCCATTGGCATGCAGGTCCAGCACGTCGCCGAACGGCAGCGGCAGGGTCGGCACCAGCCCGGACCATTCGATCATGTTGGTGCGCAGCACAATCTTCCACTGGCCATCGCGCCGTTCCAGCCGATCGAGATAGCGGCCTCCGGCGATCCAATTGCTCTCGTCCCGGTTGCGGCCGACGAACAGATAATAGGTTTCGGCATGGGCGCTGTCGCCATCGATATCGATCGTCATGTTGAGCAGATTATGATGGGTCGCCACCTGCCCGCCCTCGTGCAGGGCGCTGGCCCAGCCATAGAGCGCATCGGGCGCGCCGACGAAGCTGCCCGCCGCGACCGTGGCATCGTCATGGAAAGCGGACAGGAACAGGGCGCGGTCGAACCGGTCCATACCCCGGCTGAACCGGGTCAGGCAGTCGACAATATCCTGCCGGTCGAGCAGCGCGTCGATCCGCGCCTGGCGATCCGCGTCCATCCTATGCCTCCGTCCGTGGGGCGATCGGCTGCCAGATCGGCGCGCCGCGCTCGGCCCGCAGCGACGGGATGGTCTTTCCGTCGACATCGGTGATGCCATAATCCTGCGCCAGCTCCGCGGTGATGAAGGTGCCGCCCGATCGCGCCATGATCGCCGGATCGGCCAGCAGCGCGGCGATCACCCGGCCGGGAAATTCGGGCGAGCAACCGACCAGCGGATTGGTGACGGTCAGCGCCTTCATCGCCGGATTGGCGGCGATATTGCGCTGTGCCCGCTCGGTCATGGTCAGCCCCTGCCATAGCGAGAGCGAAGCGACGCCATGGGGCTGCAGCTCGATCGCCATGTCCCGCGCCATCCGGTCGACCGCCGACTTGGCTGTGCCGAACACGACGCCATAGGTGTAGGTGACCCCGACATAGCCCGATATCGCCACGATGAGCCCCGATCCCTGCGGCACCATCATCTGCGCAGCATGGCGCGCCGCGACGAAATTGGAGCGCACGCCGACATCGACCATGTCCCAGTTGGACAAGGGCTTTTCCCAGAAGCTGCCCGGCACGGTCAGATCCTCGGGGATCGCAAAGGCATTATTGACCAGCAGGTCGAGCCGCCCCTGCTCGCGCCGCAACTGATCGAACAGCGCCGCCACCTGCGCATCATCGCCATGGTCGACCTGCACCGCAATGCCCCGGCCGCCGCGCGCATCGCATTGCGCCGCCGTCTCGCCGACCGTGCCGGGCAATTCATGGTCGCCCACATTGACCGTGCGCCCGGTGACATAGACGGTCGCGCCCTGCTCGGCGAGCGCCAGCGCCATCCCCTTGCCGATGCCCCGGCTCGCGCCGGTGACGATCGCGACCTTGCCGTCCAGCGGTTTCATGATCCTCTCCCTCAATCCGTCTCGCGCGCGAAGAAGCGCATGCTGTGATCGCCGTTCGCGCGACCGGTGAAATGCGGCGCGCTGAACGCCATGCCCATCACGCCCTGGCTCCAGTCGGCTGAGACGCCGATATCCTGCAACCAGTCATAGAGCATGGTGCGCCGCGCGATCCGCCACTGGCCCTCGCGCCGTTCGAAAATGTCGAGATAACGGCCGCCGATCATGACGTCGCGCTGCGCCTCGCCCATGTCGATGCGATGATAGGATTGGACCTGCGTCTCGACCCGCGCCGTGTCGCCCGCCAGATCGATGACGCTCTGCCCCAGCAGATGCTGGGTGCAGAGGATCGCGTCGGCGCCGGGCACTACCCAGGCAAGATAGGCGTCGAAATCGCCGGCGAACACGCCATAGTCGGTGCTCCCATCCGGCCAGCAGCAGGCGCGGACCAGATCGGCATCGCGCCGGTCCTCACCCCGCGCCAGCCGGGCGAGGCAATCGCGGATCGCCTCTCGGTCCAGCATCGCCTGCAATGGCATGGCGGCAATATCCATCCGGCCCTCTCCTTCGCGCCCGTCATGGCGGGCTGTCTGTCCATGGGCCGGTCATAGGCGCGCGCCATGGCGCGTCGCTTGACCAATTCGGACAGGAGAAAGCCGGCCGGCCTCAGTCGCGCGGGGCGAGGCCGGCAATCAGCAGATCGACCTGCGCCGCCGCGATCGCCTCGGCGCTCATCGCGCCCGCCGGATCGCGCCAGCGCGCCGCCCAGTTGAGTGCGCCGGCCAGGGTGAAGGCGGCCAGCTTCACGTCGACCGGGGCGATCGACCCGTCCGCCACCGCGTCGGCGATCAGCCCGCGCATGGACAGGTCGATGTCGCGCTTGCGCGATCGGAACAGGATCGCACCTTCGGCCGACAGGCATTCGTCACCCGTCCGCACCACGCAGGCGCCGAAATCATCCATGATCACCGCGCCATAGCGGCGCAGGAAATAGCCAAGCCGGGCCAGGCCATTGCCTTCCCCCGCGCGGGCCTCATCGGCCGCCGCACGCAGCATCTCCAGGCCGCGGGTGACGCATTCGATCAGCACCTGCTCCTTGTTGCCCAGATAATGATAGATGGTCGGCTTGCTGATCCCCAGACTGGCGGCGACATCGTCCAGCGATGTCGCATGGAAGCCGCGCGCGTTGAACATGCGCACCGCCGCGCGCAGTACCGCCTCGCGCTTTTCCTCCCGCTCACGCGCCTTCTCCTCCCGCGTGCGGAAGGGAGACGGGATCGCCACTGCGCTTTTCGCCGACACTCGCTGTTCCTCCATGCCGCCTGTTGACAAGAAATCGCAACAGGCGCAACCTACTCATGAGTATAGGAGAGACGCAAGGGTTTATGCTGACCGAAATCCAGAGCGCGATTCGCGACACCGTCCGGGATTTCGCCCAGGCGACGATCCGCCCGCATTCGGCCCGGTTCGAGGCGGAGGGCGGCTATCCCCGTTCGCTGTTCGAGGAGATGGCGGGCCTTGGCCTCTGGGGCATGACCGCGCCCGAAGCCTATGGCGGCGCGGAGGCTGACTCCGTTTCCTATGCCCTCGCCCTGATGGAACTGGCCGCTGCCGACGGCGCCCTTTCCACCATCGTCTCGATCCAGAATTCGATCCTCGTCTCCGGCCTGCTCAAGGATGGCAGCGAGGCGCAGAAGGCCCGCTTCCTGCCCGACCTGATCGGCGGCCGCACCATCGGCGCCTTTGCCCTCACCGAAAGCGACGCCGGCTCCGACGCGTCGGCCGTGCGCACCCGCGCGGCCAAGGTCGATGGCGGCTGGCGCATCACCGGTGCCAAGCAGTTCATCACCTCCGGCAAGATTGGCGGGGTCGTGATGATCATCGCCGTCACAGATCCCGATGCCGGCAAGAAGGGCCTGTCTGCCTTCATCGTGCCGACCGACCGCCCCGGCTATTTCGTCGACAAGGTCGAGCACAAGATGGGCCAGGGCGCATCGGACACCTGCGCGCTGCGGTTCGAGGACATGTTCGTCGAGGATGATCTGCTGATCGGCCAGCCAGGCCAGGGCTATCGCATCGCGCTCGCCAATCTGGAGACCGGCCGCATCGGCATCGCCGCCCAATGCGTCGGCATGGCCCAGGCCGCGCTGGAGATCGCCATCGCTTACGCCAAGGACCGCAAGAGCTTCGGCAAGGCGATCATCGAGCATCAGGCGGTCGGCTTCCGCCTTGCCGACCTCACCACCCGACTGGAGGCCGCGCGCCAGCTCGTCCTGTCCGCCGCCGCGATGAAGGACAGTGGCCAGCCTGCGCTCACCCAGGCGTCGATGGCCAAGCTGTTCGCCTCCGAAGCTGCCGAGGCGGTGGTATCCGGCGCGATGCAGACACTGGGTGGCTATGGCTATCTTGAAGAATTCGGAATCGCGAAAATCTACCGCGATGTCCGCGTGTGCCAGATTTACGAGGGCACGTCGGACATCCAGCGCATGGTCATTGCGCGCAGCCTTTGAAGGAGTATTTCGATGCAGGACGATCCGGTAGTCATTGCGAGCTATGCCCGCACCCCCATGGGCGGGTTCCAGGGCGCGCTCTCGGCGGTCAAGGCGACCGATCTTGGCGCGACGGCGGTCAAGGCCGCGGTTGAGCGCGCCGGCGTCGCCACTGACGCCATCGATCGCATCTATATGGGCTGCGTGCTGCCCGCCGGCCTTGGGCAGGCGCCCGCGCGTCAGGCGGCACTCGGCGCGGGCCTTGGCCTCAATACCGAGGCGACGACCGTCAACAAGATGTGCGGATCGGGCATGCAGGCGGCGATCATGGCGCATGAGGCGCTGGCATCGGGCGCGGCCGATATCGTCATCGCGGGCGGCATGGAGAGCATGACCAACGCCCCCTATGCCCTACCCAAACATCGTAGCGGCGCCCGCATCGGCCATGACCGCATCATCGACACGATGATGATGGACGGGCTGGAGGATGCCTATGAACCCGGCAAGGCGATGGGCGTCTTCGCCGAAGAGGCCGTGCGCGACTATCAGTTCACCCGCACCGACCAGGATGATTATGCCATCCGCTCGCTCGACCGCGCCAATGCGGCGATCGGCAGCGGCGCCTTCGTCCGCGAGATCACGCCGGTCACCGTATCGGGCCGGGGCGGCGACACCGTCATCGACACCGACGAACAGCCCGGCAAGGCCCGACCGGAAAAGATCCCCGGCCTCAAGCCCGCCTTCGTCAAGGATGGCACCATCACCGCCGCCAATGCCTCGTCCATTTCGGACGGCGCCGCCGCGCTGGTGATGACCCGCCAGAGCGTCGCGGAAAAGCAGGGCCTTAAAGTGGTGGCAAAGGTCGTCGCCACCGCCGCCCATGCCCATGAGCCCGCCAAGTTCACCACCGCGCCGGTGCCCGCGATGCGCAAGCTGCTGGCCAAGGCCGGCTGGTCGGTCGAGGATGTCGACCTGTTCGAGGTCAACGAAGCCTTTGCCGTGGTCGCGATGATCGCCGCCAAGGAACTGGGCATCCCGGCGGACAAGCTCAACGTCAATGGCGGCGCCACCGCGCTCGGCCATCCGATCGGCGCATCGGGCGCGCGCATCGTCGCCACCCTTTTGGGCGCGCTGGAAACACGCGGCCTCAAGCGCGGCGTCGCCAGCCTCTGCATCGGCGGCGGCGAAGCCACCGCCATGGCCGTCGAACTCGTATAATTCTGCCGGGAGAGGACAGATAATGGATATCAAGGGACTGGCCGCCATCGTCACCGGTGGCGCCTCCGGCCTCGGCCGTGCCACCGCCACCATGCTCGCGGCGCAGGGCGCCAAGGTCGCAATCTTCGACCTCAATGAGGACGCCGGCAAGGCAGTCGCGGCCGAAATCGGCGGGCTCTATGTCGGCGTCAACGTCGCCGACGATGCCAGCGTCACCGCCGGGTTCGACGCGGCCGAAGCCGTCCATGGCACGGCCCGCATCCTGGTCAATTGCGCCGGCATCGCCCCGGCCGTGAAGACGGTGGGCAAGGAAAATCTGCCTCACCCGCTCGACAGCTTCGCCAAAACGGTGACCGTCAACCTGATCGGCACCTTCAACATGATATCCAAATTCGCCGCCCGCGCGGCAGCGGCCGAGGAGATGGACGGCGAGCGGGGCGTCATCGTCAACACCGCCTCGGTCGCGGCCTATGACGGCCAGATCGGCCAGGCGGCCTATTCCGCGTCGAAGGGCGGCGTGGTCGGCATGACCCTGCCGATCGCCCGCGATCTGGCGCAGCACAAGATCCGCGTCATGACGATCGCACCGGGCATCTTCCTGACGCCGATGCTGGAGGCCTTCCCCCAGCATGTGCAGGATGCGCTGGGCGCGCAGGTGCCCCACCCCAGCCGCCTGGGCAGACCCGCCGAATATGCCCAGCTGGTCGAATCGATCGTCCGCAACCCGATGCTGAATGGCGAGGTGATCCGCCTCGACGGCGCCATCCGCATGGCGCCGCGCTGATGAGCGGGTCGGGCAGCGGCGTGACCCTGGCGATCGCCGACGGCATCGCCCGGATCACGCTCGACCGGCCAGCGGTCGGCAATGCGATCGATCTGTCGCTCGCCCGTGCGCTGCTCGACGCCGCAATCCGCTGCGAGGGCGATGCGGCGGTCCGCTGCGTCGTCCTCACCGGCAATGGCAAGCTGTTCTGCGCCGGCGGCGATGTCGCGTTGATGGGCGGCGCGGGCGCGCAACTGCCCACCGTCCTCACCGAACTCATCGCCACCTTCCACGCCGCCGTCACCCGCCTCACCCGCATGGCCAAGCCGCTGGTGACTTTGGTCAACGGTCCGGCGGCGGGCGCGGGCTTTAGCCTCGCCATATTGGGCGATGTCGTGCTGGCCGCCCGCTCGGCCCATTATACCGCCGCCTATTGCGCGATCGGCCTGACCGCCGATGGCGGGCTCAGTTGGCTGCTGCCGCGCCTGGTCGGTCTGCGCCGCGCACAGGAGATCATCCTCACCAACCGTCGCATCAAAAGCGAGGAGGCCGAAGCGATCGGCCTTGTCACCCGGCTGGTCGATGATGACGCGCTGGAGGCCGAGGGGCTGGCGCTCGCCGCCCGCCTCGCCGATGCGCCGACGGCGGCATACGGCGCCGCCCGCACCCTGCTGCACGACAGTTTCGACACCGGCTTCGAGACCCAGCTCGACCGTGAATTGCGATCGATGGCGGTCGCCGGCGCCGGTGAGGCGCAGGAAGGGCTTGCCGCCCTGCTCGCCAAGCGCCCCCCCAATTTCAGAGGAGCCTGATCCATGGCCGAGGCCTATATTGTCGATGCTGTCCGCACCGCCGGCGGCCGCGCCCGCAAGGGCGGGCTGATCGACGTCCATCCCGCCGATCTGGGCGCCACCATCCTCAACGCGCTGGTCGACCGCACCGGCATCGATCCCGCCGCCATCGAGGATGTGATCGTCGGCTGCGTCAGCCAGGCGGGCGAACAGAGCTTCGCCTTTGGCCGCAACCTCGTCCTCGCCTCGAAACTGCCCGACAGCGTACCGGCCGTGACGATCGACCGGCAATGCGGCTCCTCGCAGCAGGCGCTGCATTTCGCGGCGCAGGCGATCCTGTCCGGCACCCAGGATCTGGTCATCGCCGCCGGCGCCGAAAGCATGACCCGCGTGCCGATGGGCTCCAACTTCCAGCTCCATGCCGCCGCCGGCCTGGGCGATGGCCCCTGGCCCAAAAGCATCCAGAAACGCTATGGCGTCGCCGAATTCAGCCAGTTCCATGGCGCCCAGGCGATCGCCAACAAATATGGCTTCACCCGCGAGGATATGGACGCCTATGCGCTGGCCAGCCATGCCAAGGCGGCGGCCGCGATCGACAGCGGCGCCTTCAAGGCGGAGATCGTGCCCGTCCTGACCCCCGAAGGCATTTTCGACACCGATGACGGCGTGCGCCGTGGCGGCACGATGGAGGCAATGGCCAGCGTCAAGACGCTGGAGGAAGGCGGCACCATCACCGCCGCCAACGCCAGCCAGATGACCGACGGCGCATCGGGCGTGCTGGTGGCGAGCGAAGCAGCGATCAAGCGCTTCGGCCTCACGCCGCTCGCCCGCATCGTCAACCTGACCGTCACCGCCGGCGATCCGGTCATCATGCTGGAGGAGCCGATCCCCGCCACCCGCAAGGCGTTCGAACGCTCGGGCCTGAAGCTCGACGATATCGACCTGTTCGAGGTGAACGAGGCCTTCGCCTCCATCCCCATGGCCTGGCTCAAGGCGATCGGCGCCGATCCGGCCAGGCTGAACGTCCATGGCGGCGCGATCGCGCTCGGCCATCCGCTCGGCGCATCGGGCACCAAGCTGATGAGCACTTTGGTCCATGCGCTCAAGGCACGGGGCAAGCGCTATGGCCTGCAAACCATGTGCGAAGGCGGCGGCATCGCCAATGTGACGATCGTGGAGGCACTGTGATGGCTTTGAAGACGCGTTTCACCGAATTGTGCGGCATCGAGCATCCGATCGTGCAGGGCGGCATGATGTGGGTCGGCCGCGCCGAACTGGCCGCCGCCGTCTCCAATGCCGGGGGGCTGGGCATCCTGACCGCCCTCACCCAGCCGACGCCCGACGACCTGCGCCGCGAGATTGATCGCTGCCGCACGATGACCGACAAGCCGTTCGGCGTGAACCTCACCATCCTGCCGTCGGTCAATCCGCCGCCCTATGCGGAATATCGCCAGGCGATCATCGACAGCGGCGTCAAGATCGTCGAGACCGCCGGCCACAAGCCGCAGGAACATGTCGATGATTTCAAGGCGCATGGCATCATCGTCGTCCATAAATGCACCGCCGTCCGCCACGCTTTGTCGGCCGAGCGGATGGGGGTCGACGCCATCTCGATCGACGGCTTCGAATGCGCCGGTCATCCGGGCGAGGACGATATTCCCGGCCTCATCCTGATCCCGGCGGCGGCCGACAAGCTCAGCATCCCGATGATCGCCAGCGGCGGCTTCGGCGACGGCCGCGGTCTCGCCGCCGCGCTGGCGCTGGGTGCCGAGGGCATCAACATGGGCACCCGCTTCTGCGCCACGGTCGAGGCGCCAATCCACCAGAATGTGAAGCAGTTCCTGGTCGACAATGACGAGCGCGGCACCAACCTCATCTTCCGCAAGTTCAAGAATACCGGCCGCGTCGCCAAGAACAGCGTGTCGGACGAGGTGGTCGAAATCTCGCTGCGCGAAGGATCGGTCTTCCCCGACATCCAGCCGCTGGTGTCGGGCGCCAAGGGCCGGGTCGCGCTCGAAACCGGTGATCTGGACGCCGGCCTGATCTGGGCCGGCCAGATTCAGGGCCTGATCCACGACATCCCGACCTGTCAGGACCTCATCACCCGCATCGTCGACGACGCCACCGTCATCATCCAACGCCGCCTTGCCGGCTTGATCACGCCGGAACTGGCGGCAGTAGGCTGACCTAATCCTGCGCCAGCAGCAGCGCCGCATAGGGCGGCAATGCCATCCCCGGCGCGGCGTCGCCGATCGCCGCGACGATCGTGCCATCGGCCTCCACTTCCTCCGGCCAGGGTGCGGGTGTCGGCGACAGGTTGAAGATGCAGGTCAGCGCCTGATCCTCTGCCACACGGCGGAAGGCCAGGCACTGGTCGTCGGCACGCATGATATCCAGGCGCCCATGGCGCAACGCCGGATTCGCCTTGCGCAGCGCGATCATCGCGCGGGTGAAGTGCAGCAGCGACGCGGGGTCGCCCTCCTGCGCCGCCACCGCCCGCGCCACATTCTCCGCGCCCAATGGCAGCCAGGGCTCGCCATCGGTAAAGCCCGCCTCCGCCGCATCGACCGACCAGGGCAGCGGCGTGCGCGCGCCGTCGCGCGACAGGGTCAGCGGCCAGTTGGCGATCGCTTCGGGATCCTGCAATTTCTCGAACGGGATATCGACCTGGGTGATGCCCAGCTCCTCGCCCTGATAGAGGATGACATTGCCGCGCAGCGCCATCAGCAGCAGCATCTTGAGCCAAGCGAAGGCGGGCTGATCCTCCGGCGCACACCAACGCGACAGGGCGCGCGGCGCATCATGATTCTCGAACGCCCAGCTCGGCCAGCCCATGCCCGGTTCGTCCGGCCAGCGCGCCAGCGTGTCCGCGATCAGGCCCGGCGTCAGCGCCGGGGCATAGAGGAAGTTGAAGCCATAGGCGCTGTTGAGGTGAGCCTCCCCCGCCGTATAGGCCTTCATCTCCTGCTCGGCGAGGTCGCCGCCCACCTCCGCCACGGTGAAGATCGCGCCATAGCGATCGGTGAGGTCGCGGATGCGCGCGACGAAATCGACCACGCCGGGATGCGACTGGCTGTAGCGGCGAATCTGATAGTCGAACGGCCGGGTGCGCGGCCCTTCCCCCTCGGGCGCGGGCGGATTGTCGCGCAATTCCGGGTCGTGCATCGCATGGTTGAGCGCATCGAGGCGAAAGCCGTCGACGCCCCGGTCCAGCCAGAATTGCATCGCGCCCAGCAGCGCATCTTGCACCGCAACATTGTGAACGTTGAGCTGCGGCTGGCTGGTCAGGAACTGGTGCATATAATATTGCCGCCGCCGCGCGTCCCAGGTCCAGGCCGGACCACCGAACACCGACTGCCAGTTGTTGGGCGGGGTGCCGTCCGCCTTGGGATCGGCCCAGACGAACCAGTCCGCCTTGTCATTGTCCCGGTCCTGCCGGCTCTGCGCAAACCAGGGATGCAGGTCGGAACTATGGGCATAGACCTGGTCGATCGTGACCTTGATCCCGAGTTCATGCGCGCGCGCCACCAGCGCATCGAAATCGGCGAGCGTGCCGAAGATCGGGTCCACCCCGCAATAATCAGCGATATCATAGCCGAAATCGCGCATCGGCGAGGGGAAGAAGGGCGAAATCCAGATCGCGTCCACGCCCAGCCGGGCGACATGCTCCAGCCGCGCGGTGATGCCCGGCAGGTCGCCAATGCCATCACCGTTCGAATCCTGAAAGCTGCGGGGATAGATTTGATAGAGGACCGCGCCCTTCCACCAGGGCCGATCGCCTGCATCACGACTGTCGGGAGCCATTTGCGCCACCCCATGTCCCAAGCCTGCGGCGCATCATGCCGCAGCGCCAGTTTACACGGCGGCGCGCGCAGGTGAAGAACTATGTTGCGGCTGCGAAGGGATCAGGGCGTATGTCGGGATCGCGTCACGCTGGAGATCAGCTGGTTGATGACGCACTCATCCTGCGCGGCGGATGCACAGATGCCGCACAGCCAGTCCAGACACCGAGCCAGAAATGCCATGGCCCTCTCCTTCTTCTTTATGCGCGCAGAATAACAGGATTCGCGGGCATGGAAAAGCCGGAGAAGAGAGCGGATCGGCGCCTATTGGTCGGCGCCGATCACCCGGTAGAGCAGGATGCGATTCTGCACCGCCGCCAGCTCAGTCGCGATCGCCGATTGCTGCGCGCTATAGAGCGAACGCTGGCTGGTCAGCGAATTGAGGAAGGTGTCGATACCCGCCCGATAGCGCTGGTCCGCCAGCGCGTAATAACGCTGGTTCGCCGTCACCAGCGCCTGCTGCGCCGCCTGCTGCCGGTCGATCGTGCCGGCCCGCGCCAGCCCGTCCGACACTTCCTGGAAGGCGGTCTGGATCGCCTTCTCATATTGCGCGACGTAAAGGTCGCGCTGCGCCTTGCTATAGTCCAGATTGCCGCGCGCCGCCCCGCCAAAGATCGGCATGCTGGCCGATGGCGCCGCCGACCAGGCAAATCCGCCATCGCTGAACAGCGAGGACAGGGCAGAGCTGGCCACGCCGATCGCCGTGGTCAGGCTGATCTTGGGGAACATCGCCGCCCGCGCCGCGCCGATATCGGCATTGGCGGCTTTGAGCTGATGCTCCGCCTGCAACACATCGGGTCGCTGCAACAGCACGTCGGAGGAGAGGCCGGCAGGCACCTTCGCGGTCGATTGCAACAGGCTGTCGAGCGATTGCGGCAGCAACGCATCCTCGACCGGCGTACCAACCAGCAGTTCCAGCGCGTTGCGATCCTGCGCCACCTGGGTGACATTCGCCTCGATGTCGGAGCGCGCCTGCTCCACCGTGGTTTCGGCCTGATGCACGTCCAGCTTGCCGGCCAGACCTGAAGTGTTGAGCGTCTGCGTCAGTTTCAGGCTGCGCTCCGCGCTCGCCAGCGTCTGGCGCGACAGGGCGAGCAATTCCTGGTCCGCCGCCATCGTCGCATAGGCGTTCGCGGTCTCGGCGATCAGGGTGATGCGGGTCGACCGCATCCCTTCCTGCGTCGCCAGATAGGATTCGAGCGCCGATCGGGTCAGATTCTTGACCCGGCCGAACAGATCGATCTCGAACGCGCTGAAGCCGACATCGGCGCTATAGCTGTTCTGCCGATTGTCATTCTGGCGACTGAAGCTCGCCGCCGCGTCACCCGTGATCGTCGGCAGCTGCGCCGCCCGCTCGACTTTGTACTGCGCCCGCGCCGACTGGACATTGGCCAGCGCCACCCGCAGGTCGCGATTATTGGCCAGCGCCCGCTCGATCACGGTCTTGAGCCGGGTATCACCGATCAGCGCGGTCCAGGGCAGGCCCGCAGGCTCGGCGCTGGCCGGGGCATAGGCCTCACCCGTGGGGAAGGCCGGCGCTACCGGCGTTTGCGGCCGGACATATTTGGGCGCCATGTCGCACCCGGCCAGCACCAGCGCCGACAGCGGCATCATCATCCATGCAGCGCGGGTCATGCGGGCACTCCGTCCACGGGCGGTTCCTGGGCCGGCGGCTCGCCACCCGGCTTCTTCTTGTCCATGCCGAACAGGCGGGCGATCGAGACGAAGAAGAGCGGCACGTAGAAGATCGCCAGCACCGTCGCCGTCACCATGCCGCCGACCACCGCCGTGCCGATCGCGACACGGCTCTGCGCGCCCGCGCCGGTGGCGATGGCGAGCGGAATGACGCCCGCGATGAAGGCCAGGCTGGTCATCAGGATCGGACGGAAGCGCAGCCGCGCCGCCTCCAGCGCCGCTTCCAGCGCATTGCGGCCATTGCGATGCGCCAGTTCGGCAAACTCGACGATCAGGATCGCATTCTTCGCCGCCAGACCCATGGTGGTCAGCAGGCCGACCTGGAAGAAGATATTATTCTCCAGCCCGCGCAGCGTCACCGCCAGCACCGCACCGATCAGGCCGAGCGGAATGACCAGCAGCACCGACAGCGGGATCGACCAGCTTTCATAAAGCGCAGCTAGGCAGAGGAAGACCACCAGCACCGACAGTCCATAGAGCAGGGGCGCCTGTCCGCCGGACAATTGCTCCTGATAGCTGAGCCCGCTCCAGGCATAGCTGGTGCCGGCCGGCAACTGCTTCTGTAGTGCCACCATCCGGTCCATCGCATCGCCCGAACTGGCGCCCGGCGCCGACTGGCCCTGGATCTCGAAGGAGGACAGGCCGTTGAAGCGCTGCACGCTGCTCGGCCCCATCACCCAATGGCTGGTGGCAAAGGCGGAGAAGGGCACCATCTCGCCGGTCGTGCTCGACCGCACCATCCAGTTGTCGAGATCGCTCGGCAAGGCGCGATAGGGAGCGTCGGCCTGCATATAGACGCGCTTCACCCGGCCGCGATCGACGAAGTCGTTGACATAGGTGCTGCCCCAGGCGGAGCTGAGCACATCGTCGACATTCGCCTGGGTCAGGCCCAGCACGGTCAGCTTCTCGGTATCGATGTCGATCTTGAGCTGCGGCGTGTCCTCCAGCGAGGCCGCACGCACCCCGGCCAGCACCGGATCCTGCTGCGCGGACGCGATCAGCTGGTTGCGCAGCTCCAGGAAGCGCTCGCGGCTGAGGCCGCCGCTATTCAGCAGTTCGAAGGTGAAGCCGTTGGACTGGCCCAGGCCGCGAATTGCCGGCGGCGTCATCGCCAGCACCTTGGCATCGCGGATCGCGCCCAGCTGCTTGGTCGCCCGATTGGCGATCGTGCCGGCCTCGTTCGTCTTGCCCTTGCGGTCGTCCCATGGCGCCAGGTTGATGAAGCCCTGGCCGACATTCTCGCCCTGCCCCTGGAAACTGAAGCCGGTCATGATGAAGGCGAAGGCGACATTATCCTTCTCGTCATTGAGGAAATAGCTCTGCACCTGGTCGATCGCCGCATTGGTGCGGCTCGACTTGGCGCCGGACGGCAGCGTGACCTGCACCATCACCTGGCCCTGATCCTCGACCGGCAGAAAGCTGGTGGGCAGGCGCATGAACAGCACGACCAATATACCCAGCACCACCGCATAGAGGCCCCAGAAGATGCCCCGCTTGCCGATCACGCCCTGGGTGCGGCGGACATAGCCATTGGTCAGCCGCTCGAACCAGCGGTTGAACTTGCCGAACCAGCCCTTCTCGCGATGCGCCTTGTCGATCGGCTTCAGGATGGTGGCGCACAGGGCCGGCGACAGGATCAATGCGACCACGACCGACAACAGCATCGACGACACGATCGTGATCGAGAATTGGCGATAGATGACGCCGGTCGATCCGCCGAAGAAGGCCATGGGCAGCAGCACCGCCGACAGCACCAGCGCGATGCCGACCAGCGCACTGCCGATCTCCATCATCGACTTGATCGTGGCGTCGCGGGGCGACAGCCCCTCTTCCTCCATGATGCGCTCGACATTCTCGACCACGACGATCGCGTCGTCGACCAGCAGGCCGATCGACAACACCATGCCGAACAGGGTCAGCGTGTTGATCGAATAGCCGAACAGGGCAAGGATGCCGAAGGTGCCGAGCAGGACGACCGGCACCGCGATCGCGGGCACCAGCGTCGCACGCCAGCTCTGCAGGAAGACGAACATCACGATCACGACCAGCACGACCGCCTCGATCAGCGTCTGCACGACTTCCTCGACCGACAGCTTGATGAAGGGCGTGGTGTCGCGCGGATAGACGATCTTGTAGCCGTGCGGCAGATTGCCGCCCAGTTCGGCGACGCGCGCCTTCACCAGCTCGGCGGTCTTGAGCGCGTCGGCGCCCGGCGCCAGCTGTAACGCCATGCCTGATGCCGGATGGCCGTTGAGGCGCGCGCTGGTGGTATAGCTTTCATTGCCCAGCTCGACGCGGGCCACGTCGGACAGGTGGACGACCGACCCGTCGCTCTGCGTCTTCACCACGATATTGCGGAACTGGTCCGGCGTTTCCAGGCGCGCGCGCGCCGTGACGGTGGCGTTGATCTGCTGGTTCGCCGGTGCCGGATCGGCACCGATCTGGCCGGCCGACACTTCGATATTCTGCGCCTTGATCGCCGTTTCGACGTCTGACGGCATCAGCTTGACCGCGGCCAGCTTATAGGGGTCCAGCCAGATGCGCATCGCATATTGCGACCCGAAGATCTGGGTCGCGCCGATGCCGTCGATACGGGCGATCGAATCCTGGAAATTATTGACCAGATAGTCGGCAATGTCCGCCTGGGTGGCATTGTCGGTCTCGTCATAGAGACCCACCAGCATCAGGAAGTCGGTCTGCTGCTTGGTGACCGACAGGCCCTGCTGCTGCACGGCGCTGGGCAGGCGGCTCAGCGCCTGCTGCACCCGGTTCTGCACCTGCACCTGCGCGGTGTCGGGGTCGGTGCCCTTCTGGAAGGTGACGGTGATGCGCGACTGCCCCGTCGATGTCGACGAGGAGGAGAAATACATGAGGCCGTCGATGCCGGTAAGCTGCTGCTCGATGACCTGGGTGACGCTGGTCTCGACCGTTTCGGCTGACGCGCCCGGATAGGTGGCGCTGATGCCCACGCCCGGCGGCGCGATGTCGGGATATTGGGCGACCGGCAGCGACAGCATGCCGCCCAGGCCCGCCAGCATGATGCCGATGGCGATGACCCAGGCAAAGATCGGCCGGTCGATGAAAAAGCGGCTCAGCACCGGGCCTCTCCTACTTCTTCGCCGCGACGGCGACGGGCTTTACCTTGTCGTCGGGCTGGACCTTGTCGGTGCCTTCGACGATCAGCCGGTCGCCGGCCTTCAGGCCTGCGGTGATCAGCCATTTGTCGCCGATCGCCTGCGCGGCGGTGACGGTGCGGCGCTCGACCTTGTTGTCCTTGGTCACGACCAGCGCGGTCGCATTGCCCTTGGCGTCGCGGGCGATGCCCTGCTGCGGCGCCAGGATCGCGCCGGGCACGACCGACTGGGGCGCCACGACGCGCACGAACATGCCGGGCAACAGCATGCCGTCGGGATTGGGGAAGCGCGCGCGCAGCGTCACCGTGCCGCTGTCGACATCGACGATCGGCTCGGCAAATTCGATCCGCCCTTCCAGCGGATATTCGCTGCCATCGTCCAGCTTCAGCCGGATCGTCGCGCTAGCCGGCAGCGTCTTGCCCGCCGCCAGCGATCGCCGCAGCTGCAGCAGCTGGCTGCTCGACTGGGTGACGTCGACATAGATGGGGTCAAGCTGCTGGATCGTCGTCAGCGGATCGGTCTGGCTGGCGGTCACCAGCGCGCCGGGGGTGAAGAGGGTCCGGCCGATCCGGCCGCTGATCGGGGCGCGCACCTGGGTGAAGGTCAGGTTCACATTGGCGGTGTCGAGCGAGGCGCGCGCCTGGCCCACGGCGGCCGCTGCCTGGCGCGCCGTCGCGATCACA
This sequence comes from Sphingobium yanoikuyae, assembly GCF_013001025.1. Lineage (NCBI taxonomy): Bacteria > Pseudomonadati > Pseudomonadota > Alphaproteobacteria > Sphingomonadales > Sphingobiaceae > Sphingobium > Sphingobium yanoikuyae. The sequence goes on from NZ_CP053021.1 coordinate 4,253,247, forward strand.
TCGTCGCGGTCCTGCGCGCTCACCGCCTCGGTATCGCCCAGGCCGCGATAGCGCTGCGCCTTGGCCTGTGCCGCTACCGCCGTCGCCTGCGCGCTGACCAGCGCCGCCTGCGCCTCGTCGCGCGACGCGCGATAGAGCCGTTCGTCAATCTGGTAGAGCGGCTGGCCGGCCGTCACCATCGATCCTTCGGTGAACAGCCTTTTCTGGATCACGCCGGTGATCTGCGGCCGGACTTCCGACTGCATGGTGGACACAGTGCGCGCCGGCAATTCGGACGAGACGGTCACATTCTGTGCCGCCAGCGTCACCACGCCCACTTCCACAGGCCCTTTCTTTGGCGCCTTTTCCTGTCCGCAAGCGGTGATCAGGATGCATAATGCGATCGGTGCGACCCGGAGGCTCCGGAGCTCTGTGAAAATGGGCATGGCTTCACATCGTTACCGCCGGCAGGCAGCGCCGACGATCGCCTGATCGCGATTTGGGCGGTATCCTGCTAGACCAAGTTGATATCCTGACGCATCATCATGTCGCGTGACATCCGAACGCGTATCGCTTTGTATCGCCCTGTATCATCCCCGGTAGAGGCACAGACTTTTGCAATATCCGCCGCTAGAAGCGCAACATGGCTGACCTGTCCGATCCCCGCCGCAACAGCGTCATCGTCGTCGACGATGATGCCGATATTCGCGGTCTGATCGTCGATCAGTTGCGGCAGGAAAATTACGACTTGCTCTCTGCATCCAACCTCGCCGAACTGCGCCAGGCCCTGCGCGACCAGCCGGTCGACCTGATCGTGCTCGACCTCAACCTGCCCGATGGCGACGGCCTGTCGCTGTGCCGCGAACTGCGCGCCGAAGGATCGGGCATCCAGATCATCATGGTGACGGCGCGCGGCAGCGCGATCGACCGGGTGCTCGGGCTGGAACTGGGCGCCGACGATTATCTGACCAAGCCGTTCGAGCCGCGCGAGCTGCTGGTGCGTATCCGCAACCTGCTGCGCCGTCCCCGCGTCGAGGCCCCGGCACCCGCCGACCAGTCCCGCTATGCCGTCTTCGGTCCCTGGCGGCTCGATCTGCTGCAACGCCGGCTGATCGCCCCGGATGATCGGCTCGTCATGCTGTCCTCGGCCGAGTTTCGCCTGCTCTCCCGCTTCATCGAGGAGCCCAATGTCGTGCTGGCGCGCGAGACGTTGCTGCCCGAACGGCGTGCCACCGCCGCCTTCGACCGCACCATCGACCTGCAGGTCAGCCGCCTGCGCCAGAAGCTGGCCGGCGCCACCGGCGGCGCCGACCTGATCCTGACCGTTCGGGGCGAAGGCTATGTCCTCGCCAGCCCGGTGCGCTACGAATGATCGGCCAGCCGGTGCAGCGCGTGCGGGATTTCTTCCGCTCGATGGCGGGGCATATTTTCGTGCTGCTGACCGTCGGCATCTCGCTTTCGGCCATCCTCGCGCTCGCCGTGTCGGAACAGGGGCGGCGTCATGATTTCGAACGCGTCCGCCGCCAGCGCGTGCTGGCCAGCGCCTTCGACGTCGCCGACCGGCTGCGCCGCGATCCGGTGCGGGTTCAGCAGATGCTGGAAAATCACGGCATTGTCGGCGCTTCCATCGCCCCTGACGGCATCTCCATCAACGAGCCCGATCCCGATCTCGAAGCCGCGCTCGCCCGGCGTTTCGGCCCCCGCGCCCAGCCAGAGGCGGGACAGGTGCCCTTCGGCCTCTGTTTCCCGGACAAGGATGCCGGGCGCAGCCGCGCCGCCGGCCTGATCGACGCGCCCCGGCCCGATTGCTGGATCGTGCGCATGACCGACGCGACCGGCCAGCGCCGCGGCATGGCGCTCACCTTCCCGCGCCTCGCCCGACCGCCCAGTTCGCTGTTCAGTCCGGCCTATCTGGTCGTCATCCTGCTCTCGGCCGCCGGCCTCTCGATCCTGATCGGCCGGATCGCCGCCAAGCCGCTGCGCCGCCTGTCCCAGGCCGCCGAAGCCTTTTCCGTGTCGCGCGACCCGGAGGAAATTCCCGAGCGCGGGCCGGAGGAGGTGCGCGCCGCCCTCTCCACCTTCAACCTGATGCAGCGCCGCGTCCGCGCCGGCTTCACCGAACGGACCCAGTTGCTGGCGGCGATCAGCCATGATCTCCAGACCCCGCTCACCCGGCTGCGGCTGCGGCTGGAACTGGTCGAGAATGAGGAACTGCGCGCCCGCCTGCTGCAGGATCATGAGGCGATGCAGCGGCTGGTGCGCGAAGGGCTGGACCTTGCCGCCAGCACCGAGACGCATGAGGATTGGTCGGTGATCGACCTCGACTCCCTGCTCGCCAGCATGGCCGAGGATGCGCAGGAACTGGGAGCGCCCGTCCAGTTCGCCGCCGGTTGCGGCGCGTCGGTCCGGGTCAAGCCCAATGCGCTGACCCGCTGCATGAGCAATCTGGTCGACAATGCCGTCAAATATGGCGGATGCGCAAAGATCAGCTGCCTGCGCACGCCCGGCCATGTCACGATCGAGATACGCGACCATGGCCCCGGCATCCCGCCGCAGGATCTGGACCAGATGTTCGAACCCTTCACCCGCGGCGCCAGCAGCCAGCCGGGCGGCCGCCACGGCACCGGCATCGGTCTCACCATCGCGCGGTCGCTGGGCCTCAGCTTCGGTGCGATCGTCGCGTTGCGCAATGCACCCGATGGCGGGCTGATCGCCAGTATCGAGATGAAGGCGGCCTAAACCGCGCCGACGACCATCAGCGCCAATGCCAGCAGCAGCCCGCCGCGCGCCAGCCGGGGGCCATAGGTCAGCGCCAGCAGCACCGCCCCCGCCATCAGCGGCAGCAGCCCGCACCAGGTGACGATGCCGATCCCGTCGGCGCCGGCCAGGATCGCGCCGAGCAGCGACAGGGCAATCGCGCTCCAGCCGAGCAGCGGCAGATACCGGGCCAGCCCATGGCGTTGCCATGGACCAAGCAGCGCCGGTCCATGCCGCGTCATCGCCGCCGCCAATGCGAAGAAACCGATATAGAGCAGTCCCGCAACGATCATGCCGGCTGCTCCCGCATCCGCCGTCGCGCTGGTGTTGGCGCATTGCGCCGCCGCACCTGCCGACGCACGATCAGCGCCAGCGCGGCCGCCATGGCCAGGAACAGAAGATTGCCGGCCAGCAGGACCGGTTCGGTCGACCAGACCGGCCCCAGCACTGCCGCCAACGCGCAGGCAAAGGCCAGCAGTCCCATCATCAACGGCCAGCCGATGGCCGGACGCAGCGCCAGCCCGGCCAGCAGTGCCGCAGCCGCCGTCCACAAGGCCACGGACACTTCCGCTTCGGGGCGCCCCGCCATGCCGATCGGCAACAGGCGATTGGCGATGAAATAGGCGACCGCGCCCAGCGGCACGCCGGTGATCACGCCGACATTGAGCCGTTCAAGGATGCGATTGCCGATCGAGAGCGGCTGGCGCTCGCGCCGCTTGGCGATCCACAGCACCATCCCGGTCGAGATCGCCAGCGTCAGCATCGCCCCGCCCAGCACATAGAGCCAGCGCGTCGCCATCGGTGCGAAGCGCGCCATGTGCAGCCCATAGGCGACCTGATAGGTGCGCATCGCCGGCCGCCGCTCGACCCAGCTCTTGAGCAGCCGACCCGTCGCGCCGTCGAAGCTCGCCTGCCCCCGCATATAGCCGATCGAGTCGGCATCGGACTGGTAGACGGTGACGATCGATGCCGCGTCGCCGGGATTGAACACATAGACGCGGCCGACATGGCCGCCGCCAAATGCGCGCTCGGCCGCCGTCAGCATCGGTGCGATCGGCGCCAGCGACGCGGGCTTGCCGGCCGCCGGACGGGTCACCGAACCCGGCGCCAGCGCCTCGTACATCTCCATCACCTTGTCACCATAGCCGGCACTGATCGGCCAGGGCATGTTGAGCGACGCCAGCGTCAGCAGCCCGGTAAAGGTGATCATCAGGTGGAAGGGCATGGCCAGCACGCCCGTCGCATTATGCCCGTCGAGCCAGGACCGCTGCCCCTTGGCCGGGCGGAAGGTGAAGAAGTCCTTGAAGATGCGCTTGTGCGCGATGATGCCGGTGACCAGCGCGACCAGCATGACCATCGCCGCCAGCGAGGCGAGCAGCCGGCCCCAGGGATAGGGAATTTCCAGCTCGAAATGGAGGCGGTAGAAGAATTCGCCGCCCAACGTCTCGCGCGCGACCGGCGCGCCGGTCACCGGATCTAGCGCGCGATACAGATAATCGCTGCCCTGGTCATAGGATGCCTCGACAGTATTGGCCCGGCCGTCAGGCGCGGTCAGATACCAGCCGGTGGAACCGGGCGCATGTTTCGACAGCCAGCCGGTCGCCGCGACGATCGCGCTCTTGCCATCCGCCTGCACCGTCACTTCGGGCCGCATCCAGCGACCGATCTCCGGCTTGAAGACGCTGAGCGTCCCGGCCAGACACATGACGAACAGCACATAGCCCAGAAGCAGCCCGGTCCAGCCGTGCAGCCAGGCCATCGCCTGCCGCACGCCATCCCGCACCATCGCCGATGCCCCGCTCATGCAAAGCCTCCGCTGGTCCAGACCAGTCCGGCCAGCAGTGCGGAAAGAACTATCACGCCGCCCAGAGCGACCCAGGGTCCGCGCGCCAGAAAGGCCCACACGCTGACCGCTGGGGCGAACAGATAGGATAACATGGTCGCCACCGTCACCGCCTCCAGCCGGCCCATCGGCAGGGTGCGGGCCAGCAGCATCGCCGCCAGCGCCGCAACCGCATAGGCGCCCACCGTGCCCGCGAGCGTGCGCAGCGCGACATTGCCGCGATAACGCCAGCCGCTACGGGCGCGCAGAGCCGCCGCCTTCGTCAATAGTCGACGCTCAGCGTGAGCACCGCCGTGCGCGGCGCGGCGTAGAAGGCCTGGCCCCACATCAGGCTGCCCAGATATTTGGTGTTGGTGACATTCTTCACGTTCACGCTCGCCCGCAGATGATCGACCACCCGGATACCCGCCATCAGGTCGAGCACGGCATAGCTCTTCTGCTTAACGACGACATCGCCCATGTAAACATCGCCGTCATAGACATCGGTCAGCGTCGTCTTGATCGCATTCTGCCAGCGCATCTGCGCGCCCAGCTTCAGGTCGTTGAGCTGCGGCACCTGATAGGTGGTGGCCAGCTTCAGCGACTTGGTCGGCAACCAGGTGCGGGTGTCGTTGCCCTCGTCATCCTCGATATCATATTGGGTATAGCCGCCGCTCAGCGTCCACTGGTCGGTGATCTTGCCCGCCACTTCCAGCTCGAAACCGGTCGAGGTGGTATCGACGCCGGCATAATAGCTGCCGCCGGCCTTGCCCGGTCCATCCTCGCCAAAGGTGCCGGCATAGTCGGCCAGTCCCTTCTGCTTGGCGCGGAACACGGTGGCGGTCGCATAAAGGCGATCGCCGAACCAGCTGCTCTTGATGCCGCCCTCGATGCTGGTGCCCTTGGCCGGGTCCAGCTTGCGATTATTGGCGTCGACCTCCGCTTGCGGGTTATAGATGTCGGTATAGCTGGCATAAAGGGTGACGTTGGGCGCCACGTCATAGAGCAGGCCGAGATAGGGGCTGATCTTGTGGTCGTCGCGCGCCTGATCGGTGCCATAGGAATAGCCGGACGACTTGATCCACATCGCGCTGGCGCCGATCACGCCCTTCAACTGGTCGGTGAAGTTGAGATGCGCCGCGCCATAGAGGCGGGTCAGCTCGTCGCTATATTTGGCGGCCAGATATTCGCCCGGATAATCCGGCTCGGTCACCTGCGCGCTGCCCCAGTCATAGACCGACGGATAGACCAGCGCCGTGTCCTCGGCGAAATTCTCCCACTCCTTGGCGTTCGACTTGGCGTAGGAGAGGCCGAGCACCAGCTTGTGCTCGCGGCCGAACAGGCTGAACGGACCGGTGGCGCTGAAATCGCCCAGATATTGCTTATAGTCGGACGGATAGATGCCGGACATGCCGTAAACGCCCTCGCCCGTCTCCTTGTCGGGATAGCCATAGGCATAGAGCAGCTTCGCATTCTCCTGGAAGCGCTTGTAGGTGAACATGCCGCTCAGCGTCCATTGGCCCATGGTATAGACCAGTTCGCCAAAGCTATTCTGGTCCTTGGTGTTCCAATAGGTCCAGTCGGCCGAGGTGGTTGCCGAACGCGCATGGTCGATCCGCGTGCCGTCGGTGAAGACCAGCGGCATCGCGCCCCACAGCACGCCGTCGGCGTCATTTTCCTGGCGGGTATAACCGACCGTCGCCTTGAGATCGGGCGTCACCTGCCAGGCGACGATCGCGCCAAAAACGTCGCGATTGATATGGTTATAGTCGAGATGCGTGTCGCGATCCTCATGCGCATAGATGAAGCGCGCCGATACTGTATCCGTGACCGGGACATTGACGTCGCCTTCCACGCGCCACAGGTCGCGCGAACCGACCTGGGCCGTGCCCTTGGCCTGGAACTCGTCGAGCGGCCGCTTGCGGACATAGTTGATCGTCGCCGACGGGTTGCCGATGCCGGTCATGATCGCATTGGCGCCGCGCACCGCCTCGACATTCTCGAACAGGGCGGTGTCGAGATCGCCGAACTGGATGCCCCAGGCCAGCGGCAGGCCGACGCCATCGACCTGGAAGTTGGACACGTCGAAACCGCGCGAATTGAAATAGGTGCGGTCCGTCTCGACGCGCTCGACATTGATGCCGATCGTCTGGTCGAGCAGGTCGTTGACATTGGTGATCGCGAAATCCTCGATCCGTTCGCGATTGATGATCGTCACCGACTGCGGCGTCTCGCGCACCGACAGCGACAGGGCGGTGGCGGAACTGGACGGCTGGTTGGCCGCAGTCACGACGATCCGCGACGCGTCCTCTGCGGCATTGTCCGCTTCTGCCGCGCGGGCGACATGCGGCATCACGACAAGGGCAAAGCTGCTGCTCAATAGGAGGTGGCGCAAGGACAGACGCATTATGATTTCCCGGATGGCTCTCTATCTGCGCCGCGCGTTAGGCATGTCCAGAATGCGAGTCAAACGCATTAGCATTGCATGCGCGCTACAATCGCGCCACGAAGATGAAATTTTGTTCATGTCTGGAACGAAGCTGGTCGGTTTCTCCTTTGTAAACCGGCACCTGCCCGTGCCTCCTGCCCAGGGAGTATCCGACCATGACAAACGCACCGCCCCGCCGATCGATCGCCGCCCTGATATTTGGCATCGTCTTCGGCCTCATCGGGCTGGTGCTGACCGGCGGCGGCGCCTGGCTGCTGATCTCGGGCGGCTCGCCTTATTATCTGGTCACCGGCATCGCCCTGATCATTTCGGGTGTGCTGCTGGCGCGCGGGCGCAAGGTGGGCGGCTGGCTCTACATTGTCATCTTCGCTGTCACTTTGCTCTGGGCCTATTGGGAAGTGGGCCTCAATCCCTGGGCACTGGTGCCGCGCGTCGTCGCCCCGCTGGTCCTCCTGATCACGCTGCAACTGGTGTGGCCGACGCTCGACCGCAGCGCTGGTCGCTGGCGCCGTGCATGGGTCGGGGTAGCTGTCACTTTCGTTGTCGCGATCGGCTTTTTCTGGAGCATCGCCAGCAACTTCATTCCGCCGGTGCTGCAGGGTCTGCCCGACGCCCGCTATGCCATGGCCGATCCCTCGATCGGCACCACCGGCGCCGACTGGCCGGCCTATGGCGGCACCAACAGCGCCCGGCGCTACTCGCCGCTCGCCCAGATCACCCCGGCCAATGTGGGTAACCTCAAGCGCGCCTGGATGATCCACACCGGCGACCTGCCGGCCTCGGCCCAGATCCGCAACACCTATGGCGCAGAAAACACGCCGCTCAAGATCGGCGACACCCTCTATGTCTGCACGCCCAAGAGCATGGTGATCGCGCTCGATCCTGCCACCGGCAAACAGAAATGGCGCTTCGATACCAGGGTGTCGGATGAGGCCATTCCATACACCGCCGCCTGTCGCGGGGTCAGCTATTATGCCGTGCCCGGCGCTGCGGCCGACACGCCCTGCGCCCAGCGCATCATCCTGGGCACGCTCGACGCACGGATCATGGCGCTTGACGCCCGCACCGGCCAGCAGTGCCGCGACTTTGGCAATAATGGCCAGGTCCGCATCACCGACGGTATGGGCCAAGTCCCTCCAGGCTATGTCTCCATCACCTCGCCGCCAACCATCGTGCGCGGCGTCATCGTCACCGGCCATCAGGTGCTGGACGGGCAGGATCGCTGGGCGCCGTCCGGCGTGATCCAGGCCTATGACGCGGTCAACGGCAAGATGCGCTGGGCCTGGGACATGATGCACCCGGAACGCAGCGGTCCGCCGCCGGCCGGCCAGACCTATGCCCGCGGCACGCCGAACATGTGGACGATCGCCTCGGGCGACGAGCAGCTTGGCCTCGTCTACCTGCCGATGGGCAACAGCGCCGCCGATTATTACAGCAGCCTGCGCCGGCCGGAGGAAAATCGCTACGCCACCTCGCTGGTCGCGATCGACGTGATGACCGGCAAGCCGCGCTGGAATTTCCAGGCAGTGCGCAAGGATGTGTGGGACTATGATTTCGGCGCCCAGGCGCCCCTGATCGACTTCCCGACCACGCGCGGCCCGGTGCCGGCGATGCTGCTGCCCAGCAAGCAGGGCGACATCTATGTGCTCGACCGCCGCACCGGCCGGCCGCTGACCCCGATCGGTGATATCAAGGCCCCGCAGATCGGCGTGGAGCCGCAGCAGCGCGCCGCCACCCAGCGCATCTCGCTCTACCATACGCTGCGCAAGCCAGACCTCACCGAAAAGGACATGTGGGGCATGTCGCCGATCGACCAGATGATCTGCCGCATCCAGTTCCGCCGGGCGAGCTACAAGGGTTTCTTCACTCCGCCCGAGGCCGACAAGCACTCGATCGAATATCCCGGCTATAATGGCGGCACCGACTGGGGCGGCATCGCCGTCGATCCGGCACGCGGGGTGATCGTCGCCAATTATAACGATATGCCCAATTATGTCCGGCTGGTACCCCGCAAGGAAGCCAACAAGAAGGGCTGGGCACCGCGCGATCAGGCACGCGGCGAAATTGGCGGGGCGGAGGGCGCGGGCGATCCGCAGGCGCACACCCCCTATGCGATCGACGTCAATGCCGGCTGGCGCCTGCCCTTCACCGGCCTGCTGTGCAAGCAGCCCCCCTATGGCGGGATCCGCGCGATCGACATCGCCACCGGCAAGACCATCTGGGATCGCCCCTTCGGCACGGCACGGACCAATGGGCCGTTCGGCATCCCCTCCATGCTTCCGCTGACGATCGGCACACCCAATAATGGCGGGTCGGTGGTAACGGCCGGCGGGCTGATCTTCGTCGCCGCCGCGACCGACAATCTGATCCGCGCGATCGACCTCAAGACCGGCAAGACGCTGTGGCAGGATGTGCTGCCCGCCGGTGGTCAGGCGACGCCGATGACCTACAGCCAGAATGGCAAGCAATATCTGGTCATCATGGCCGGCGGTCATCATTTCATGCAGACGCCAGTGGGCGACGAGCTGATTGCCTATGCCCTGAACTGAGGTGCTTCCTGCCGCCCCTTGCCTTACCAGGCGAGGGCGGCGGTCAGCATCAGTGCCTGCGCCTGATCCTCCGGCCGCGCCGCGCCGGAGGCATCGGTGCGCAGGAGCCGGCTGCTCGCCAGTTGGTCGGGGTCTGTGAGGTGCAGGCCGACCCGCATCGGTCGACGCCCCGCCAACGCATAATCGATTCCGGCCTCCAGCCGCAGGCCACCATCATCCTGCATCAGCGCCGGCGCGCTGCTCTGCGCTGCAGCAACCCGGCATCGCCATGGGCCCTGCGCCCACAGTCCTTCCAGCATCAGTTGCTGCTCCTGCACGCGGCCGCCCTGCTCCTGGCGCAGTCGCGCCACATGGTAGCGCGCCGACAGGCTGAGCGCGGACGTCAGCCGATGCTCCGCCCGCATCGCCAGCCCCCGCACATGTGCCGATCCGCGATTGACCGGCAGATAGCCGTCCTCGACAAAGGCCAGCCGGTCCTCGATCTCGCCGTCAAAGGCATCGACCGCCAATGTCAGGTCCGGTGCCACCATCCAGTCGCTGCCCAGCCGCATGCGGCTGTCGCGTTCCGGCCGCAAACCGGCCTGCAATGTGCGGAACGCCTCCCGCGTCAGCCCCAGCGCACCCGACAGGCCGACCCCGGCATAGGCCTCTATCGTCTCGCGATAATCCGCGCGCAGGGTGACGCCGGGCGCGGCGTCATAGGCCAGCCGCCCCGTCGGCAAGAACAGGTCGCGGCTCTTGATTGCGTCGCTGCCATAGAGCGCGGTCACATTGGCCCCGCGATTGTTGAGCTTGGCCCCCTGCCAGCCCAGCTCAGCCTGCAAGCCGTCCGCCAGTGGCAGGCTGCCATGGGCGTCGACCAGCATCAGACTGCTGCGCGGCTGGGCATCGCCGGACAGGTCGGCAGGCAGCGGCACCGCGCCGATCCGCCGCGCGGGCAGCGCCACCATCCGGTCGCGCTTGCGCTGGACGGCGATGCCGATCGCCGCCGGCTCGGCCGGCGATGGCGCCAGTTCGACCGCATAGATGCGCGCCGGTTTCGCGGTGCCGGCCAGCGGCGCGGGCAGCAGGGAAAACCGCAAGGGCCGTTTCAGCACAAAGCCGCCATGATCGGGGGTAATCGTCTGCGCCGATGCCGGGACCGCGAACGCCAGGGTTGCCAGCGGCACCACCATCCAGCGGATCATCGTCATGACGCCACCTGCGCCAATTGAATGACGGCTCCGGCGCGACGTTCAGGTTCATAGGCGATCATATAGCCGAAATGGTCGGACAGCGGCGCGCCCTCCACTTCCGTACCAAAGGGCACGGCCGCGTGAATGGCCCGCATCGGCCGACCACGATCGTCGCGAGCGAACAGCCAATCCTTGCCGCGCGCGCTCGCCTGTTCGAGATCCCGGTGCGTGCCGACATCGGATGGCAGGCTGTCCGCCAAAACCCGACGTGTGCCGCCCAGATGCGCCGCGACAAAGCCCATGCCCGTCCGCGCCCAATGGGCGAAGAAGGCGTGGATGCGGTTGCGATCGCCGCCGATATTGAGGTCACCGCCCAGGATCATCGGCTGTCCGGCCGGCACATGGGCACGCACGAAATCGGCCAGCAACCCGGCCTGCCTGTCGAACGCCCGTTGCGACCGGGCGATCGCCACGCCCGCCGCCTTGCGCGCGTTGAGATGGGTGTTGACGATGCTGACCGGCCCGTCGAAGCCCGGCACCGCCAGATGAGCGATCAGCACGCCCTTGTTCGCCAGGCAATCGAAGCCGGCACAGGCGAAATCGGGAAAGGCCATGCGGTCGATGCCGGCGATCGGATAATCGGACAGGATCAGCAGACCGCTGTTCAACTGCTTGGGTGCTGTCTCGCCCCGGTCCCATCGCGCCGCCTGCAGAAAGTGGCGGTCATCCGGTCCCGCCACAATCGCCGTACGCAACCCGCTGTCCGGGCCGATCGCGACATGGGCATAGCCCGCACGGCGCGCCAACTGTGCGACCTGCGGCGAGAAGGCTTCCTGCAACAGGACGATATGCGGCTGGCGCCCGGCCCGGCGCAGCGCCGCCAGCCGATCGGCGATGTGGCCCAGTGCCTCGTCCCGGCCAAGGGCGATCGGCCAGGGCAGGCCCATCACATTATAGGTCATCACCGACAGCGGCCTATCCGGCTGTGGCGCGGTCGCCGCCAGCCCGGCAGTATCGCTCCGCCGACTTTCGCCCTGCGATCCCGTGGCGGCCAACACCGCCAGGCTCGCGACCAATATGGCACGCAAAGGCTTCGCCATCCCTCATTCCCCTGCCTCCTCCCTAGCAGGCGCATGAGTCATGCTCGTGTCGTTCGCGCGGCAGTGGGGTTAAATTTTGAAGGCGGCGATCGTCATCCGACCGACGCCGGACTGTCATCATCGCCGTCAGCTTGCGGGCGGCCGGTTCCTGCTGATAGGGGAAATCCGACCCGCCCAGACGGCAATGAAGAGGATCCCATGGCCTATTTCCGGCGGCTTGATGCCCGCCATTTCACCCCGACGGAACTAGTCGGCGGCGCCTGGAACGTGACGGAACAGCATGTCGCCCCCGCAATCGGCCTGCTGGCCCATGCGATCGAGGTGGACGCCAAGGCACGCCGACCCGATCCGCTGCAACTGGGGCGCCTGTCCTATGATATCCTGGGCACCATCCCGCTCGATACGATCGAAATCGACGTCAGCGTCATCCGACCCGGCCGCACCATCGAGCTGGTCGAAGCGCGGCTCAGCCATGGCGGCCGACCCGCAATCCTGCTGCGCGCCTGGCTGGCCCAGACCTACGACACCAGCGCGATCGCCGGCGGGGGCTTTGATCCCGTTCCCGGCCCGGAAACCATGGCCCCCTGGGACGGCACCGGCGAATGGCCCGGCGGCTTCATCGCCAGCATCGACGCCCGCCGCCAGCCTATCGCGCCGGGCCGCGCCGTTGGCTGGATCCGCACGCCCCATGCGCTGATCGAGGATGAGGCAGTATCGCCGCTCGCCCGCGCCATGGGGCTGGTCGATACCGCCAATGGCCTGGCGCCTCTGGTATCGACCGCCGACGCCGCCTTTCCCAATCTCGACCTCACCGCCCATATCTTCCGCGCGCCGGTCGGCGAATGGCTGGGCTGCGACGTTACCGTCTCCTTCGGCACCGACGGCATCGGCCTTACCCACAGCATCCTTCACGACCGGGATGGCGCGATCGGCACCGTCTCGCAATGGCTGACGATCCGTCCGCGCTGATCAGTTGGCAAACAATCCCGCTTCGAACGCGGCGCGCTCCAGCTGTTCCCGAAAATCGGGATGGGCGATGGCGATCAGGGCTTTGGCCCGCTGCCCCACCGACTTGCCCTTGAGATCGGCCAGGCCATATTCGGTGACGATCAGATGCGTGTCCATGCGCGGCGTCGTCACCGGCCCGTCCAGACGCGGGGTGATGCGGGAAATCGTGCCCTTGGCGGCGGTGGAATGGCAGGCGATGATCGATCGTCCACCACGCGAAGCATAGGCGCCGCGCACGAAATCCACCTGTCCGCCGGTGCCGCTGAACTGTCGCCCGTTGACGAATTCGGAATTGCAGGCGCCGATCCCCATCTGCAGGCAGTCGCCATCGCGGATCAGACCGGCGACGGTGGCGCCGATCGCATCGTCGACCGCCGTGCGGGTGATGGCCGGCAGCGTCGGCAGCGCGACATCATGCTCGACCAGCGCCGTCACCGCCGACAGGGGGATCATGCAATCGCCCCGCACATAGGGCATATGCGCATTCACCTCCAGGATGATCCGGGTGCCCGGCTTGCGCGCCACCGCCAGTGCATAGTCGACATCGGTTCCCAGGCTGAAATTGCCGTCCGCATCCATCGGCGCGACCGTCGCAATCAGCGTGTCGACGCCGACATGCTCGACCATGGCGCGCGGCACCTGGCTGAAATGGCAGGGCAGGAAATCGACCATCGGCAGATGCGCGTCGCCATGCTGGCGATCCAGCATCCGTTCGACGCCGCCATGAAACAGGCTCATCGGCGTGATCCGGTCGCGCAGCGCGAAGTCGAATACGTTGGCCCCGGCGATCCCGGTGCAGAGCATATAATAGATACGCAGATCAGCGACAGAACCGGACCGGGCGCGTTCGGCAAGGGCAGCGAGCAGGGCGGGCGGCTGACCGGTACCCAAAGCCATGCAGATCTTCGCACCCGACGGGATCAGCGCCGCCGCCTCCTGCGCCGAACGCCGTGTCTGCTGATATAATGCCTGGTCGCCCTTTGGGGTCATGGATCGCCTCTCTCCTGTGGTCGATCCCTAACCTATAGCCGCCGGCGCGCGTTTCACCACGCGGCAAAAGGACCAAGGGCGGGTCCGGTTGCCCGGCCCGCCCTCGTCTTCTCCTTCCCAGGAGACGCGTCAGCCCATGGTCGGGATGACGAAGCTCTGGTCCAGCACCGCGCCGCCGCTCGGCCAGCGCTGGGTCACGGTCTTGACCCGCGTGTAGAAACGCACGCCGTCCATGCCATATTGATTCATGTCGCCAAAGCCCGAGCGCTTCCAGCCACCGAAGCTGTGATAGCTGACCGGCACCGGGATCGGCACGTTGATCCCGACCATGCCGACCTCGACATTGGCGCAGAAGCGGCGCGCGAAATCGCCATTGCGGGTGAAGAGCGCGACGCCGTTGCCATATTGATGCCTGGTCGGATAGCCGATCGCTTCCTCGAACGTCTCGGCGCGGACCATCTGCAGGACGGGACCGAAAATCTCCTCCTGATAGCTCTTCATCTGCGGCGTCACGCGGTCGAGCAGGGTCGGGGCGAGAAAGAAGCCGTCCTCATAGCCCTGGAGCGCGAAGCCGCGGCCGTCGATCACCAGCTCGGAACCTTCGTCGACCGCCATCTGGATATAATTTTCGATCCGCGCCTTGTGCGCGGCGCTCACCACCGGGCCATAATGAGCGTCAGGATCGCTCGGCACGCCGACGCGCAGCCCGGCGATCCCCGCCTCCAGCTTGGCGCGCAGCGCCACCGCGGTCTGCTCGCCCACCGGCACCACCACCGGCAGCGCCATGCAGCGCTCGCCCGCCGAACCATAGGCCGCACCCAGAATGTCGGCGACCGCCTGATCCAGATCGGCGTCGGGCATGACGATGCCGTGATTCTTGGCGCCGCCCATGCACTGCATCCGCTTGCCGTTCGAAGCGCCACGGCCATAGACATATTGGGCGATGTCGGACGAGCCGACGAAGCTGACCGCCTTGATCGCGGGATGATCGAGGATCGCGTCCACCACCTGCTTGTCGCCATGGACGACGTTCAGGATGCCGGCCGGCAGCCCCGCCTCCATCGCCAGTTCGGCAAGGCGCACCGGGACAGAGGGATTGCGCTCGCTGGGCTTCAGAATGAAGGCATTGCCGCAGGCGATTGCCGGCGCGAACATCCACATCGGGATCATTGCCGGGAAGTTGAACGGGGTAATGCCGGCCGCGATGCCGATCGGCTGGCGCAGCGAATAGACGTCGATGCCCGGACCTGCCCCTTCGGTATATTCGCCCTTCAGCAAATGCGGGATGCCACAGGCAAATTCGACCACGTCGAGGCCGCGCTGGATATCGCCCTTGGCATCGGAATGAACCTTGCCATGTTCGACCGACAGCAGTTCGGCCAGTTCGTCCATATGCTGTTCGATCAGCGCCTTGAGATTGAACATCACCCGGGCGCGGCGCTGCGGGTTCATCGCAGCCCAGGCGGGCTGGGCGGCCTGCGCATTGGCGACGGCTTCATCCAGTTCGCTGGGCGCGGACAGGCGGACCTGCGCCTGCACCTGGCCGGTGGCGGGATTGAAGATGTTGCCCAGGCGCGTCGACGCCGATGCGCGATGCTGCCCCCCGATGAAATTGTCGACTATGCGCATGCTGCCCTCTCGAAACGGATCGGGTCGGCCATAAAGGAGGATCGGAAGGGTCGGAACCGGCTGGCCGATTTGATCGCGGGGACGGTGGATCGGCGCTGCGCTTGCCCGGTCGGCGCTTCTTTCGCATGGCTCATCCATCGACAGCGGAGCGAGCATGGCCGGGACAGGAGCAGGACGGCGGATCACCGCCGCAGGGTGGGACATACGCTGGGACGCCGATCAGGCGGCGCAGGCCTATGCCGATGGCTGGTGGCGATCGGACACCGCTGCCGATGCGCTGGCGCATGCAGCGCGCGATACGCCCGACCGCATCCTGCTGATCGACGGCGATCATTGCCTGACCGCCGCCGGCCTGCACGATCAGGCCCAGCGACTGGCGCAGGCGCTGCTGGCGCGCTTCCCGGTCGGCAGCGTCATATCCTTCATGCTGCCCAACTGGCAGGAGGCGGCCGTCATCTACATGGGCGTGACACTCGCCGGCATGGTCGCCAACCCGATCCTGCCGTCGCTGCGCGACCATGACCTGCGTTTCATTCTGGCGGATGTGGACAGCCGGATGATCTTTGTGCCGCACAGCTTCCGCGGCCATGATTATGGCGCGATGCTGGAACGGGTGGCGGCGGAGATGGAAAGGCCGCCGGAGATCGTCATCGTCCGGGCGGAAGATGGCAAAGTTTGCGCCTATGACGCCCTGTTGTCTTCGGCCCCGGCCGGCGCCCCCCTGCCCGCGCTGGATGCCGACGAGGTGCGCATGGTGATGTATACCAGCGGCACCACCGGCCGGCCCAAGGGGGTGATGCACAGCCATAATTCGATCAATGCGCTGATCCGCCAGATCGGCCGCCACTGGCTGGTCGAGCCGGGCGACCGCTTCCTGGTGCCGTCGCCGATCAGCCATATTGGCGGGTCGATCTATGCGTTCGAGACGCCGCTGCTGCTGGGCGCGACGGCGATCCTGATGGAACAGTGGAACCCGGACGATGCGGTGCGGATCATGGCCGAAGCCGACTGCACCCATATGGCCGGGGCCACCCCCTTCCTGCAACATCTGCTGGCGGCGGCGCGCGCGGCGGATACGCGACTGCCCGCGCTCAAATTGTTCATCTGTGGCGGGGCGTCGGTGCCGCCGGCGCTGATCCGCGAAGCGGCCGGCTATTTCGAGCAGGCGGTGGTCAGCCGCGTCTATGGATCGACCGAATTGCCGGTTACCACGGTGGGGGTGATCGACCGGGCCGATGTCGCCCATGCCGCCGAGACCGACGGCCGCCCCGGCATCGCCACCGTCCGCATCGCGGAGGATGGCGAGATCCGCGCGCGCGGGCCGCAGATGATGGTCGGCTATATCCACAAGGCGGATGAGGCCGCGAGCTTCGATCCTGACGGCTATTATCGCAGCGGCGACCAGGGCGCCTGGGTCGATGGCGACCATCTGGTGGTGACCGGCCGGATCAAGGATCTGATCATCCGCAATGGCGAGAATATCGCGCCCAAGGAGATCGAGGATCTGCTGGTCGGCCATGACGCCATTGCCGAGATCGCGATCGTCGGCGTCCCCGACCCGCGCACCGGCGAGCGGGCGGTGGCGGTGATCGTGCCGCGTCCCGGCGCCACGCCCGATGTCGCGACGCTGGCCGCACATCTGGCCGGCCATGGCGTCGCGCGCTTCAAATATCCCGAGGCGGTGGCGCTGTGGGACGCGCTGCCCAAGAATGACGCCGGCAAGGTGCTGAAGCAGCAGATCCGCGCCCGGCTGGTGGAAGAGGCCGCACCAGCAACGTCGTAGGACAATTGGTCCGCTGGCCACGCGCCGTGCGATCGGGCATGGGCGCGCCATGTTGCGTTCCGCCTCCGCCGCCATGTTGCTGACCCTGAGCCTGATCGGCTGTGCCGACGATCACCGCGCCGAGCGGTTGAAGGCGGCCGGCCCCAATCCGACACTGGAAAAGCTGATGACGGTGGCCGATGCCAAGGCGGGCGCCCGCCTGTTCGGCACCTGTGCCGCCTGCCACACCAGCAGCGCCGGCGGCCCCGACACTGGCGGACCCAATCTGCACGGCATTTACGGCCAGCCGATCGGCCAGCACAGCGCCCGCTTCGGCTATACCGCCGCGTTGCGCGCCAAGGGCGGCGTTTGGGACGACAAGGCGCTCGATGCCTGGATCGCCAATCCGCAGCGCTTCGTGCCCGGCACCAAGATGCAATTCAGCGGCATCCCCGACCCGCTCGCGCGCGCCGACCTGATCGCCTATCTGCGCAGCCTGTCGGACTGAGCGGCCCCGCCGAAGATACGAATTTTTTGGGGTAGCTGGCGCGCCGGGGGCTTCGTACATCTGGCGCCATGACCAGTGGGATGACAGACGGCCTTTGGGCGCTGACCGAGAAGGAAAAGCAGACGCTGCGCCTGATGGTTCGGGGCCATGACGCGAAATCGATCGCGCGCAGCCTGGACCTGTCGGTCCATACCATCAACGAACGGCTGCGCGACGCCCGGCGCAAGATGGCGGTGTCGAGCAGCCGCGAGGCCGCCCGGCTGTTGCTGGAAGCCGAAGGCACGCCCGAGGCATCACCCCCCGATTTTCTGAGGGACAGGCTATTGGGGGCAGACGCAGCCCCGGTCGAGGTGGATCAGGACGAGGCGCCGGTCGTCGGCGTGGGGCCGGCCGATCGCCGGCGCCCGATCCTGCCTGGAGTGCTTCTCATGACTTTTGTCCTTGGCCTGCTGGCGCTCGCCGCCCTGCCCGATGCCGCCCCCACACCACAATCGACGCCGGCCGCTGCCCAGGCCCATAATGCCGAGGTCGTCGACGCCGCGCGCCAATGGCTGGCGCTGATCGACCAGGACAAATGGGCCGAAAGCTATCGCGGCACCGGCAGCGCTTTCCAGAAGCTCAACACGGTGCAGGTCTGGACGCAGGTGTCGCAGACGATGCGTGGCCGGTTCGGCGCCCTCCAGTCGCGCAGCCTGCTGAGCCAGGAGGAACTGCCGGCCCCGCCCCATGGCTATGAAGTGGTGAAGTTCCGCGCCAGCTACGCCAACCAGGCACAGGCGATCGAGACGGTGACGCTGGATCGCGAAAATGGCGCATGGCGCGTGGTCGGCGTGACGATCGAATAAGGCGGACAGGGGCGCGTATCCGCGCGCCCTTCATGCCCCCGCGGCCGGTGGCGTCCCCAGCCGAAAGAACAGCGCGAGTTGCAGGCTTTCCGCGATCCGCTGCGCCTTGTCCTGCAAGGCGGCGGCCGCCGCCGGAACCATGACGGCGTCGGTCGTCTGCGACCAGAGATTCAGCCAATGGTCGAACAGGTCGGGCGTGATCCGGTCGCGATGCGCCATATGCACCGGGACGGGCTGTCCCTTGTAACGGCCCGATGACAGCATCACCGACGACCAGAAATCGACCAGCCGGTCGATATGGGCCGGCCAGTCATCCACGGCGTCGTTGAAGATCGGACCAAGCCGGTCGTCCGCGCGGACGCGGGCATAGAAGCTTTCGACCAGTTGGCGCAGACTGGCCTCGTCGATCCGTTCCGCCTTCATGGGTTCCGACTCCGCACGGGGATGCCCGATCCATAGCGCATCGACCGCCGGGGTTCGACCGGCCGGTTTCGACTGGCCGGATGCGATCGGAACGCGGCCTTTATTCCCCCGCGACGGCGCGGCCGAAGCTGTAGCGGATATGATCGACATGGCCCTCCAGCCCGAAGACCAGCGGATCCTGGCTGTCCATGATCGCGTCGATCCGGGCGCCGACATCCTCCGGCGTCCAGCTGGGCTGATACACGCCCTTGCTTTCGGCGATGAAGGCGCGGGCGACGCGGCCGGCAATCGACACCAGCATCTCACCGGTGACCGAACAGCTTTCATGCGCCAGCCAGGCGACGACCGGCGAGACCAGTTCCGGCCCCATCGGCGGATATTGGGAGATATCCAGCCCCTCGGCCATGCGGGTGACGGCGCCGGGCACGATGATGTTGGATTTGACCCCTTCGGCCTCCCCCTCCAGCGCCAATACATTGTTGAGGCCGATCATCCCCGATTTGGACATGCCATAATTGACGCAATCCCTGTTGCCATAGAGGCCGCCGATCGAGCTGGTGAGGATGATGCGGCCATAGCGGGCCTTGCACATGTGCGGGAAGGCAGCGCGGGCGACATGGAAGGCGCCGCGCAGATGGACGTCGAGCACGGCGTCGAAATCTTCCTGGCTGAGATCCTGCATCGATCCGTAGCGGACATTGCCGGCATTGTGGATCAGCCCGTCGATCCGGCCATAATGGTCGAGCGCCGCCTCTATGATGGCACGCCCCCCCTCCGGCGTGGCGACGCTGTCGGTCGAGACGATCGCGTCGCCGCCCTGCGCCTGGATCGCGGCGACCACTTCGGCCGCCGGGCCGACGTCGATCCCCTCGCCGCGCACGGCGCTGCCCGGATCATTGACCACGACCCTGGCGCCGCGCGCGCCCAGCAGTTCCGCATAGGCGCGGCCAAGCCCCCGCCCGGCACCGGTGATGACGATGACGCGATCGTCGTAGCGCAGTTCGGACATGAGCGGGCCTTTCGCTGGATTATGCAGATGATGGCGCAGGGGTGACGCGGCGCGCGCGTGGGTTCAAGCCGGGGCGGCAAGGCATCGCCATGGCGGTTCGCCGATGCCCGGCGAAGGGGATAAGAGCGGGGCAGGACAGAGTAGAGGACAGGATAGATGCAGGTAGCGATCATCACAGGGGCGGGCAGCGGCATCGGGCTCTGCACGGCGAAGATGCTGCATAACGCCGGCATGGCGATCGTCGGCGTCGGCCGCGATCCGGCCAAGCTGGCGACGCTGGAGAGCGAAATCGGCGATCCGGCGCGGGTCGCCACCCTGTCCATCGACGTGACTCAGGATGATGCGCCGGCGCAGATCGTGCAGCTGGCGCTCGACCGGTTCGGCCGCATCGACTTCCTGGTCAACAATGCCGGCGCGGGCAGCCCCAAACCGCTGCACGAAACCGACGACGCCACGCTGGACGGGTTCCTGGACCTGATGCTGCGCGCGCCCTTCCGCCTGGCGCGCGAGGCGATCGTCCATATGGGCGAGGGCTGTGGCATCGTGAACGTCACCTCCACCTATGCGGTGATCGGCGGGCGGCGCGGCGGCGCCTATTCGGCGGCCAAGGGCGGGCTGGACGCGCTGACCAAGCATATCGCCTGCGATTACGGCCCGCAGGGCATCCGCGCCAATTGCGTCGCACCCGGCGTCACCATGACCGACATGGTGCGCCACCGGTTCGAGGACGAGATGTTCAAGCGGGTGAATGTGGAGACCACCCCCTTCCCGCGGCTGGGCGAGGTGGAGGATGTGGCCAGCACCATCGCCTTCCTCTGTTCGCCCGGCGCCGCCTTCATCAACGGCCAGACGATCGTCGTGGATGGCGGCTGGACCTCGACCAAATATCTCTCGCCGCGCGCGCTGACGACGACATGGGTCGAGGCGGAGCAAGGCTAGTCCTTGGCCGGCCGCTCGGTTAGGGCGGGCCATGGCCGATGCCCCGATCCTCTATTCCTTCCGCCGCTGTCCCTATGCGATGCGGGCGCGGCTGGCGCTGCTGGTGAGCGGGCAGCCGGTGGCGCATCGCGAAATCCTGCTGCGCGCCAAGCCGACGGCGATGCTGGCCGCCTCGCCCAAGGGGACGGTGCCGGTGCTGGTCCTGCCCGACGGACGGGTGATCGACGAGAGTCTGGAGATCATGCGCTGGGCGCTGGGGCAGCATGACCCAGAGGCGTGGCTGGCGGGTGATGACGCGGCGCTGATCGCGACCAATGACGGACCGTTCAAACGGCATCTGGATCGCTACAAATATGCCGAGCGCCATGGCAGCGACCCTATCGCGCATCGGACCGAGGCGGCCGGACTGCTCGACGCGCTGGAGGCGCGGTTGCGGGATCAGGCCCAGCTTTGCGGTGCGCGGCGGACATTGGCCGACATGGCGATCTTTCCGTTCGTGCGGCAGTTTGCGGCGGTGGAGCCGGACTGGTTTGCGGCGCAGCCCTGGGCCGCATTGCGCGGCTGGCTGGCCGGGCATCTGGAATCCGAGCTGTTCGCTCAAGCCATGGTGCGGCACCCGCTATGGGTGGAGGCGGACGCCGGCTAGTCCGGACCGCAACAGGCGTCGAGGCAGATCTGGCGCAGCAGGGCGATGACGTCGCGGCGCTGTTCGATCGGGATGGAGCGGCCGATCCGCGCCTCATGCGCGTCGAACGCCGCGCAGACCTGGCCATGCAGCGCCTGCCCCTGCGCCGTCAGCGTCAGCGGAATGGCGCGCCCCTTGCCCGCGCCCTTTTCCAACAGGCCAGACAGCGCCAGCTTGTTGATGAGCGGCACCAGATTGGCCGGCTGGGCGCGCAGCGCGCGGGCAATGTCGCTCTGGCTGCACCCCGGATTGGCGCCGATCAGGCGCAGCAAGGTCGCTTCGCCCGGATTGAGGCCGAGCGGCGCGAGCGCCTCGCCCAGCGCGCCGGTGACCGCCGCCGCGGTGCGGCGCAGGTGGAAGCCCAGCATCGCGTCGAGCGGGTCGGTGAAGGCGCTGTCGGGGTCGATCGTCACCGCGCGGGTCTAGCCCCCTTGCCGTGCCGGCTCAAGTCGATATGTTATATACCATAATATAAGATGGAGAGGAGCGATGTTCATGACGATGCGATTCGCCTTGCCGCTGACCCTGCTGGCCCTGGCCGGGACGGCAGCGGCTCAGACGCCGCCACCCGATAGCCCCGCGGCTTCCGGCACGATCGAGCCGGATGGCACGGTCCATGTTCCCGGCTTTCGCCTGCCGCCCTCCATCTATCTGAGCGAGGCGGCAAAGAAGGCGCTGCCGCGCACGCCGACCGATCCCGAAGAGCCGATGATGCGCGCGGTCGCCGCCGGGCAGGCCGGTGCGCTGCGCCAGCGCATGCCGCAACTGGTCGCGCCGCGCATCGACGCGTTGAAGGCGATGTACAAGGTGACGACGCGCGAGGAACAGATCGCCGGCATAGCGGCCGTGCGCGCGACCCCGGCGGCCGGCGTCGCACCGGGCAACCGCAGGAAGATATTGCTCAACCTGCCGGGCGGTGGCTTCATCATGGGCGTGGCCGGCGGCACCGGCATGATGGAATCGATCCCGCTTGCGGGGCTGGCCGGGGTAGAGATCCTCTCCATCACCTACCGCCAGGCGCCCGAGACCATCTGGCCGGCAGCGACCGAGGATGTGACCAAGGTCTATCGCGCACTGCTCAAGACCTACCAGCCGCAGGATATCGGCATCTTCGGCTGTTCGGCCGGCGGGCTGCTGACGGCCGAGGCGATCGCCTGGTTCATCCATGAGAAGCTGCCGCTGCCCGGTGCGATCGGCATTTTCTGCGCCTCGGGCGATGCGCGCTGGGGCGGCGACAGCCAGAGCTTCGCCCGGCCGTTCCAGGCGCTGCCGCCGCGTGACGATGTCCGCGCCTATTTCAAGGGTATCGACCGCAGCGATCCGCTGGTGTCGCCGGCGCTGTCGCCCACGACGCTGAAGCAGTTTCCGCCGACGCTGCTGATCACCGGCACCCGCGCCTTCGAAATGAGCGCGACCGTCAATACCCATCGCGAACTGGTGAAGGCCGGGGTCGATGCCGACCTGCATATGTGGGATGGGCTGGGCCATGCCTTTTTCTACGATCCTGCCCTGCCGGAATCGCGCGAGGCCTTCGACGTCATGACCGCCTTCTTCCGCGATCGGCTGAAGCTGGCGCGCTAGGCCGCGATCGCCCGGCGGCAAAATTCCCATATCTCGACCGCCAGTTCGGATCGGCGCTGGCGGTCGGGAATGGCGGCCTCCTCGGCAAGCAACTGGCTGTGGACGGTGGTCGAGACCAGATTATAGACGAGCAGCGCCATCCACGACGGCGGTCCTGCGCGGACCTGCCCCTCTGCCATGCCTTCGGACAGGATCGTGGCAATCAGGTCGATGAGCGGGCTTACCGCCTTTTGCAGTTCGACCGGACGCGCCTCCGCCAGGCGCAGATGCTCGCGGCTGAGCGCCGCGCTCCGGCGCTGGCCGCCTTGCCAATCGCCATCAATGGCTGCGCGACCGATGACAATGGCCGTTACGATATGATGCAAGCGCGCCAGCGGATCCGGCAGGTCGCGCACCTGTTCGCCGAACTGTTCCGCTGCGCGGCGAAGTGTATGGGCAAACACCGCCAGAACCAGATCGTCCTTGCCCGCAAAGCGATCGTACAGCGCCCGACGCGCGAGCCCGGTGCGCTGCAATACGGCACGGATCGTCAGCCCCTCCAGCCCCTCCTCGTCGAGCAGATCATAGGCGGCGGCGACGATCTGCTGGTTGCGATCGTCCAGTTCCGCGATCGCGTCGTCGGTTTGCTGCGCCCGGTACATGTTCGGCGATCCTCTCTGCAATAATCGCTTTCCATCTAGCAGCCCGCGACTATAGTGCCAGCATTGAGAACAATGTTCTCATCACGAAGATATATGGGAGAGCAGGATGGCGACGGTCCTCTTTGTCGAGGCCAGCGGCGCGGAGCATCGGATCGATGTCCCGGCGGGCGAGAATCTGATGCGCGCGGCGCTCAACGAAGGGCTCGACGGCATGGTCGGCGAATGCGGCGGCGGCCTCGCCTGCGCGACCTGCCATTGCTATGTCGAGGAGGATTGGGCCGACCGTCTGCCCGCGCCTGCGCAGACCGAGCTGGACATGCTCGAATGCACCGCCAGCGAGCGCCGCCCGAGCAGCCGCCTTGGCTGCCAGATCGTCGTCAGCGACGCGCTCGACGGGCTGGTCGTCCATCTGCCCGCCGCGCAATATTGAGGAACCCGATCATGGCAACCACTCAAGCGACGCCGGTGATGGACATTCCGGCCCATGTCCCGCCCGAACTGGTGCGCGAGATCGGCCTGACCACCGGCCCGGAATTTCTCGCCGCGCCCCACGCCTTCATGGCGAAACTGCACGAGACGCATCCGCCGATCTTCTACAGCGTCAATCCGCTGATCGGGAACAGCTGGTGTACGATCAAGCATGAGGATGCCTTCTTCGCGTTGCGCCACCCGGAATATTTCACCACCGCCGGGGCCACCCCCTTCCCGCGCGATCCCAATAATTATTTCCATTTCATTCCGCTGGAGATCGATCCGCCGCATCATCGCAAATATCGCGCGATCCTCGATTCGACCTTTTCGCCGCAAAGCGTGTTGCGGCTTGAAGCCTATATGCGTCGCCTGACCAACGACCTGATCGACAGCTTCATCGATGCCGGCGAAGTGGAATTCACCACCGCCTTCGGCCGACCGCTGCCGGTGTCGATCTTCCTCGACCTGATGGGCCTGCCGCAGGAGATGCGCGATACCTTCGTCGGCTGGGCGGTCGACCTGCTCCATTCGCAGGATCGCATGACTGCCGGCCTCGCCATGCGCGGGATCGAGGCCTATCTGGCACAGGTGATCGTCGAGAAGACGGCCAGGCCCGATGATGGCGTCATCAGCACGATCATCCAGGCGCGACCCGGCGGCGAACCGCTCACGGAGCGGGAGATTTTCGGCTTCACCTTCTTCCTGTTCATCGCCGGGCTCGACACGGTGTTCGCGACGCTCAACAATATCTGGCTATGGCTGGCGGAAAATCCCGATCGGCGGCGTGAGATCATCGCCCATCCCGACCAGATCAATGCCCAGGTGGAGGAATTGCTGCGGGTCTTTTCCGTCACTTTCTCCGGCCGCACCCTGACCCAGGATCTGGAAATGCGCGGCGTGCAGATGAAGAAAGGCGACAAGTTCAACAGCATCCTGCCTGCCTGCAACTATGACCCCGATATCTTCCCGGATCCGACGCGCGTGGATTTCAACCGGCCACGCAAGCCGATTCTGGCCTTTGCCGGCGGGGTGCATAGCTGCATTGGTGCGCATTTGGCGCGTCTGGAGGTGAAGGTGGCGTTGCAGGAGTGGCTGCGACGGTTGCCGGACTTTGCGGTTCGGTCGGATGCGGAGATCAGCTACTGGCCTGGCGGTGTGGTTGGGCCCAAGTCGCTGCCGCTGTTTTGGTAAGGCGCGGACACGAAAAAGCCGCCTTGGAGTGCTCCGAGGCGGCGTGCGTGTGTGTGCTGTGTTTGTGTTGGTTGCGGGAGTAGGATTTGAACCTACGACCTTCAGGTTATGAGCCTGACGAGCTACCGGGCTGCTCCATCCCGCGACACTGGGCGTTTTTGTGTGGCCCTGACATGCAAAAAGGGCGGCTTTGCGGGCCGCCCTGTTTTGTAACATTGTGATGGGTTTTTGATCCGTTGCTATGCGCGTGCTTCAATGCCTGGCGACGCCCTACTCTTCCAGTGCTTGAGCAATAGTACCATCGGCGCAGACTGGTTTCACGGCCGAGTTCGGGATGGGATCGGGTGGGTCACAGACGCTATGGTCACCAAGCAATGAAGCAGGCGCATAACTGCGGGTTTTTAATCGATACCGTGCACTATTCACTTTCACTTGGGAAAGTGAACAACAAGAGCTTTTGAGTTTGTATGTTCGTATATCTGGGCTGGCTTAACACCACGCCATCAGCGTCTTAGCTGTTTCCAGCATTGTCGTTGATGGTGGGACTCTTAAGCGCGAACAGAGCAATTAGGACTGGTTAGCTCCATGCGTTACCGCACTTCCACATCCAGCCTATCAACGTCGTGGTCTACGACGGCTCGATGAAATCTTATCTTGAGGGAGGCTTCCCGCTTAGATGCTTTCAGCGGTTATCCCGTCCATACATAGCTACCCTGCTGCGCCACTGGCGTGACGACAGGTACACCAGAGGTATGTTCAACCCGGTCCTCTCGTACTAGGGTCAACTCCTCTCAAATTTCGACGCCCACGGCAGATAGGGACCAAACTGTCTCGCGACGTTCTGAACCCAGCTCACGTACCACTTTAATTGGCGAACAGCCAAACCCTTGGGACCTGCTCCAGCCCCAGGATGTGATGAGCCGACATCGAGGTGCCAAACGATTCCGTCGATATGAGCTCTTGGGAATCATCAGCCTGTTATCCCCGGCGTACCTTTTATCCGTTGAGCGATGGCCCTTCCACGAGGGACCACCGGATCACTATGACCGACTTTCGTCTCTGCTCGACTTGTCAGTCTCGCAGTCAGGCGGGCTTATGCCATTGCACTCTAACAGACGGTTTCCAACCGTCCTGAGCCCACCATCGCGCGCCTCCGTTACTCTTTAGGAGGCGACCGCCCCAGTCAAACTACCCGCCACAGAGGGTCCCTGCACCGGATAACGGTGCGAGGTTAGACATCAGAAAACAACAGGGTGGTATTTCACCTATGGCTCCACATCAACTGGCGTCAATGCTTCAAAGCCTCCCACCTATGCTACACAGTTCTTTCCTAATGCCACTCTGAAGCTGCAGTAAAGGTGCACGGGGTCTTTCCGTCTAACCGCGGGTACTCCGCATCTTCACGGAGAATTCAATTTCGCTGAGCATATCCTGGAGACAGTGGGGAAGTCGTTACGCCATTCGTGCAGGTCGGAACTTACCCGACAAGGAATTTCGCTACCTTAGGACCGTTATAGTTACGGCCGCCGTTTACCTGGGCTTCAATTCAGAGCTTGCACTCCTCCTCTTAACCTTCAGGCACCGGGCAGGCGTCAGGCCCTATACGTCGTCTTGAAGCCGACTTAGCAGAGCCCTGTGTTTTTGCTAAACAGTCGCTACCCCCTGGCCTGTGCCCCCCATCAAAAGTTGCCTTAAGATGGGGCCTCCTTCTTCCGAAGGTACGGAGGCAATTTGCCGAGTTCCTTCAGGATACTTCTCTCAAACGCCTTGGTATACTCTACCATTCCACCTGTGTCGGTTTAGGGTACGGTCTATACGGTGGGGCTATTTCCTGGGACCCCTTCACTGCCCGGAGCAATCCAATAAGCCCGAACAATTTACGGCATCCGTCACACACCACCAGGCCCACGAATATTAACGTGGTTCCCATCGACTACCCCCTTCGGGCTCGTCTTAGGGGCCGGCTTACCCTGCTCAGATTAGCTTTAAGCAGGAACCCTTGGAATTTCGGCGAGAGGGCATCTCACCCTCTTAATCGCTACTCATGTCTGCATTCGCACTTCCGATACCTCCACGGTCGGTTACCCTTCCGCTTCAACGGCCTACGGAACGCTCCGCTACCGCTCAGTCAAAGACTGAACCCTAAGCTTCGGTGCATCACTTTAGCCCCGTTACATCTTCGCCGCAGGATCTCTTATTTAGACCAGTGAGCTGTTACGCTTTCTTTAAAGGATGGCTGCTTCTAAGCCAACCTCCTGGTTGTTTTGGAAATCCCACATGCTTTCCCACTTAGTGATGACTTGGGGACCTTAGCTGTAGGTTAGGGCTGTTTCCCTTTTGACGACGGACCTTAGCACCCGCCGTCTGTCTGCCGAACTAGACTCGTTGGTATTCGGAGTTTGGTTAGAATTGGTAGATCTCGCGACCCCCGCATCCATCCAGTGCTCTACCCCCAACGGCAAATATTCGACGCTCTACCTCAATAGATTTCGCGGAGAACCAGCTATTTCCCGGCTTGATTGGCCTTTCACCCCTAAGCACAACTCATCCGACAATTTTTCAACATTGAACGGTTCGGTCCTCCAGTGCGTGTTACCGCACCTTCAACCTGGTCATGCATAGATCGCCGGGTTTCGGGTCTAATGCATCAAACTATGGCGCCCTATTCAGACTCGCTTTCGCTGCGCCTACACCTAACGGCTTAAGCTTGCTTGATACACTAAGTCACAGACCCATTATGCAAGAGGTACGCGGTCAGGTCTCAAGGACCCTCCCACTGCTTGTAGGCATCCGGTTTCAGGTACTGTTTCACTCCCCTCATCGGGGTGCTTTTCACCTTTCCCTCACGGTACTGGTTCACTATCGGTCATGTACGAGTATTTAGGCTTGGAGGGTGGTCCCCCCATGTTCAGACAGAGTTTCACGTGCTCCGCCCTACTCAAGTCCTGATGTTTCATTTTCGCATACGGGGCTGTCACCCGCTATGGCCGAACTTTCCAGATCGTTCTGCTAATTAAACATCAGGCACTGGCCTGGTCCGCGTTCGCTCGCCACTACTAACGGAATCTCGGTTGATGTCTTTTCCTCCGGGTACTGAGATGTTTCAGTTCTCCGGGTTCGCTTCACCAAAGCCTATTTTATTCAGCTTAGTGATACCTCTCCCATTTAACTACGCGGCCGGAAAACCGACAACGGAATTAAATGGTGAAGGTGGGTTGTCCCATTCGGAAATCGCGGGATCAAAGCCTGCTCACGGCTCCCCCACGCTTATCGCAGCGTGCCACGTCCTTCATCGCCTGTACATGCCAAGGCATTCACCAGATGCCCTTACCTCACGCTTGAGAGTCCACACCACCAACGACAATACTGGGTAGCATTTGCCATTAGCTGTATCGGTGTGGTTATTAAACTCAGCCAGATAATCTTGTGTGTACAACATCGCTCGCTTTCCGGATGCTTCCTTGCGGAAACACCAAAAACCGAACCATGTCGCCACGGCATCGATTAAAAAACCCATTCACAATGTCAAAGAGGCTCGCTTGTGCGAGCCATATCACCAGCCTTGGCTGGTAAACCGCTATCTTCATCCCTGGAAATCTTGGCTAGAACCCATCTGACCGATCAACGCCGCTCATGCGGCGGACCAAAATCAAATGGTGGAGCTTATCGGGATCGAACCGATGACCTGATGCTTGCAAAGCAACCGCTCTCCCAGCTGAGCTAAAGCCCCCAACCATATGG